>DAOURZ010000101.1 GCA_030627475.1 Deltaproteobacteria bacterium
GACGCAGAAATTGGAAAAATTAGCAGTTTTCGTTCAGGCACTATGTATGTTGAGGATTTTATTCGAAGTGATGTGCAACCTAAAATATGAAGAGTTATTATGTTGAAAATTTTGTTGATAGATGATGAAGCGGGCATACGAAAATTACTGAGTTTGTCGCTAAGAAGTGAGGGTTATGATGTTATAACAGCGGAAAACGGAAAGCGAGGGATTGAACTTTTTGAGCAGGAGGCACCTTCTATTGTTTTAACGGATATAAAAATGCCCGAGCCATACGGTATAGATGTTTTAAGAAGGATAAAACAGATAAATCCGGAGGCAGAGGTGATTGTAATAACAGGGCATGCAGATATGAAACTCGCTGTGAAATCATTACAGCTTGAGGCATCTGATTTTATAACAAAACCTGTTAGTGACGAGGCCCTTTCGGTAGCATTAAAGCGTGCTGAAGAGAAATTGAGGATCAAAAAAAGACTCAAAAATTATACGTATGATCTTGAAAGGGCAGTAAAAGAAAAAACCGGAGAGCTTGAAAAATCGTACAAAGAAATGGAAACCCTTTGTGATATAACCCGTGGAATCAGTGAAAAGAAATCCCTGGGAGAAGCGTTTGATTTTATAATTGACCGAACCGGGAAGATACTTGCTTTTGAAGAGATAATCCCCCTTATTCTTAACGAAGAAAAAAACGGGTTTGTTGAGGTTGCCGGTTACAGGTGTCCGGATACGGAAGATAGTGAAGGTTTTGTCTCGACCATTGCTACGTCAATACGTAGGCCCATGAATATTGATGAATTGCGTGTCAAGGAATATCCCTGGTTGAAAAGTTTTGACACTAATAACTCTCTGTCCGTTGTCCCGATAATCAAGGAAAAGGATGTTGTCGGAGGGGTGATTTTGCTTGCCTCTGAGCATACTGTTTTTTCCGGAAAAGAGTTACGTTTTTTTTATCTTATGCTTTCTCAGGTTGCAGGCATTATAAGAAGAATTGCCCTGAACAACGAAAAAATGAAGGAGCTGGAGAATAAGGTCAAAATGTTTTCAGGCTATGGAGGTATTATCGGAAAAGACCATAAAATGCAGCAGCTCTATGGGTTAATTTCAGATATAGCTCCTACTGATGCAACTGTGCTGGTTCAGGGAGAAAGCGGTTCCGGAAAAGAGCTTGTAGCAAGAGCTATTCAGTTACATAGTTATCGAAAAGACAAGCCTTTTGTCGTTGTAAATTGTTCGGCCTATCCACAAACATTACTTGAAAGCGAGTTATTCGGTCATGAGAAAGGAGCATTTACCGGCGCAACACAACGGAAGATCGGGCGATTTGAATCAGCGGACAAAGGAACTCTTTTTTTGGATGAAATCGGAGAAATTCCGCTGATGTCACAGGTTAAGCTCCTCAGATTTCTTCAATTTCAAAAATTTGAAAGATTGGGAGGTGTGAAAACTATTGGGGTGAATGTCAGGGTAATAGCGGCTACCAACAAGAATTTAAAAGATGAGGTAGAAAATGGAAATTTCAGGGAAGATTTATATTACCGTCTGAACGTTATTCCAATAAACATTCCTCCACTTAGGGTGAGACGAAATGATATATCACTTTTGATTGAACATGTTTTAAAAAAGCTGAATTCGCAAGGGAATAAAAAGATAAAAGGAGTTTCTTCGGAAGCCATGGATATATTGATGAGTTACGGTTGGCCCGGGAATGTAAGAGAGCTGGAAAACATTATTGAGCACGCATTTATTCTTACCAAGGATGAATTTATCAGCGGGAAAAGCCTGCCGCTCGATATATATTCCAATTGTCAACAAAGCAAAAAAATAAGCTCCTTTCAAGAGAACGAAAGAAAGTTTCTTACAAAAGTGCTGGAAGAATACAGGTGGAATAAATCACAGGTAGCAAAGACGTTAGACATCAGTCGCAGCACCCTGTATGCAAAGTTGAAAAAGTATAAGATTAATTCGATTGCTAAATCTTGATTGTTTTTTGTAAGAGGAAATTTTCTTTTATGGTTGGCTGGGTAAATTTAAAGGAAATTATTTCAGGAAGTTTAAGAATCAAAATAATACTTGGCGTGAGCATAATCCTGCTTACGGTGTTAGGTACTTTCAGTTATTTTGATGCGGTTATCCAGGTTAATCGTCGTACTGAAGAGCATACAAAGATGGCCATGGAAATAAGTGATACTGTTATGAAGAGCATAGAGTATCCCATGCTGGATGGTGAAATGGAGCGAGTTCAGGCCATATTGGAAAGGCTGGGTACTCTGGAAGATATGGAAGTGGTTCATCTTTGCAATGACGTTGGCATCATAAAGCGTAATGGAATAAACAGTCGGGATATCAACAGAAAAACCGTTTCTGAAATCACCCTGAGATCGTTTAGAACAGGCAAGCCAGCACAGGGTCTGGAAAGATACAGTCATAATGATGTAGATGTCAAGATATTACGTCACGCCATTCCTGTTTATAATGAGAATGCCTGTTATAATTGTCACGGGGATAAAAAAACTCTTCTTGGGGTGTTGTCTGTCGGGTTTAGCTGGGGCCCGATGCAAAAAGAGCTTATTCTGGTGCGAAATCAGAATATACTTAGAGCTATTACATCGGTAGTAGTGCTTGGTTTTTTTCTGACCTTGTGGCTAAACAGATATGCTATTCGACCCATTGTTCAGTTAACTCATATGGCTGATGAGATCAGTCGCGGGAAATATATCTATGATTTTGAGAAATTTCGAAGAGGCTCTGTATTGTGCTGGGAAACATTGACCTGTCACAAAACAGATTGTCCCGCCTATAAAAATAATAGTATACCATGCTGGTATGTGTCGGATACATTATGCTTTAGCGAACCTTCAGGGAAATTTCCGCAAAAATTAGATAAATGTATTGAGTGTTTAGTTTATCAGAATCATAAAGGTGATGAAATAGTCAGACTCCGAGACTCCTTTCAACACATGATTTATAAGTTGAAAGCTTATGGGAAAGATCTTAGGGCCTCGGAGGAAAAATATAGATTTTTGTTTAATGCTAATCCGGATCCCATTTTTATTATAGATCGGAATAGCTTCCAAATCCTGGATATTAACGAGCGGGCTTTGCACGCCTACGGTTATTCAAGGGAAGAATTGATAAAAATGTCTTTTATCAATCTGGAACATAAACAAACCGGAGAGGTTGTAGCCGGGCTTCAGGAACTTTCTTCCTGTCAAAGTGGATTTTTTACTAAAAAGAGGCACATACATAAGGATAACCATTTGTTTTATGTAAATATTACAGCTTGTCCGGCAAAATATATGGGAAGAAAGGTATTAATTGTGGCTACTACCGATATTACGGAGAGCATGGAAAAGGAGGCCCAGCTTATACAGGCCAGTAAAATGACTACCATAGGTACTATGGCCTCCGGCATTGCTCATGAATTGAGTCAGCCATTGAATGTTATTAAGATAGGAAGCGATTTTATTCAAAAAATAATTAAACAAAGCCGAAAAATAAATATTGAAGAATTAAAAATCGTGTCTGAGGAAATGAGCAGTTATGTTGACAGGGCATCCGGAATTATTAATCACTTACGTGAGTTTTCCCGAATATCTCCTTCTGTGCAGTCACGGGTAGATATTAATATCCCTATCATGGATGTATTTAAAGTGTTGGGCCAGCAGCTAAGATTGCATCAGATAGAAGTTGAGCTTGAATTAGCCGAAAATTTACCTGCTATAATGGCTGATCACAACCGGTTGGAGCAAATTTTTATCAACCTGGTGACCAATTCGCTGGATGCTATAGATGCAAAAGTTAAAAAAACAGGGCCGGATGTTGAAAAAATTATTACAATAAAATCATTTGTAAACGGAAGCCAGGTTGTGGTCATGATATCTGATACCGGCACAGGGATTCCCGATAGCATCATAGAGAGGATATTTGAGCCGTTTTTTACCACCAAGGAGGTTGGTAAAGGTACAGGGCTTGGCATGTCCATTAGTTATGGAATTGTTCGTGACTATGGAGGGACCTTTGACGTAAGGAGCAAAGAAGGTGTTGGTACGACTTTTGAATTGAGATTTCCTGTTTGTCACGATGCATCGGAGAATTGATATGTCAAAACTTTTACTTATTGATGATGAAGAGGGTATTAGAAAGCTTCTCAGTCTCTCGCTTAAAAGCGATGGATATGATGTAGTAACTGCCGAAAGTGGGCAAGATGGCCTTGATCTATTTCAGGAGGAAGCCTTTTCAATAGTGCTGACCGATATAAAAATGCCCGGAATAGATGGTATACAGGTTTTAAGAGAGATAAAAAAAATTAATCCAAATACAGAAGTAATAGTTATTACCGGTCACGGTGATATGGAATCCGCAATTCAATCGCTTCATATGGGGGCATCTGATTTTATTAACAAGCCGGTGAGTGATGATGTCCTTTCAATTGCTCTGGAAAGAGCCGAGGAACGGCTGAAAACAACAAGAATGTTGAATAGATATGCCAATGAATTGTGGAATATGGTAAAGGAAAAAACCGAAGAGATCAAGAGAAGATACGAATTTGAGGATAAGCTTGTACAGCGATCTATTGATGGGATTGTTGCTACAGACAAAGAAGGGAATATAGTAATATTTAATACTGCGGCAGAAAAGATTTTTGGTTATACCGAAAATGAAGCCAAAAGTATTGGAAAGGCCAATGATCTGTACCCTGAAGGAATAGCTCAAAAGATCGCTGATGTTTTTTCAGGCAAGGAGCATGAAGCAAGGGATATCTTTATTGAAGATAACACATCTGTTGTAGCAAGAAGTGGTGAAGCAATTCCGGTAAGATTTTCATGCGCAATACTGTATGAAAATGACAGGCCAATAGGTAGCGTTGGATTTTTTCAGGATATCAGAGAAATTAAACGCCTTGAAAAAGAATTGATTAAATCTGAAAGGCTGGCAGCTACGGGGCAGACTGTAGCCGGTCTTGCCCATGGTATCAAAAACATCTTAAATGGCCTGAAAGGTGGAGTTTATATAGTAAATACCGCTCTTAAAAAAGGAGCCGCCGACTGGTCGGCAGAAAATAAAATAGATTACAATGATACGTCTGCATTGCCTCTTCAATCACGATTTTTAAAACAAGCTGCGGATATAACCGCCGAAAGAGAACGTCTGCAACAAAAATTGAAAACAGGCTGGGAGATGGTGGAAAGGAATATACATAAAGTTTCAGATCTTGTTATGGATCTTCTTTTTTATTCCAAAGAACGCGAACCCGAATATGAAAAATATAATCCGAATATGATAGCAGATGAAGTATGCGATCTTATGGAATCAAAGGCAAAGGAATGTGATATTGAACTAATTAGAAACAGTGACATGAAAATAGGTGAGATATATCTTGACCCGAAAGGAATGCACAGTTGTTTTCTTAATCTGGTTTCAAATGCAATTGATGCATGCGTTTTTGATTCTGATACGCAAAAACAGTGGCATGTAAAAGTAATAACGCGACGTGAAGAGGGCAGTGGCGCTGTATTCGAGGTTATTGACAATGGTTGTGGTATGGACGAAGAAGTCCGAAACAAGATTTTTTCCGAATTTTTTAGCACAAAAGGAACACGAGGCACCGGTCTTGGGTTATTGGTTACACAAAAGATTGTAAAGGAGCACCATGGAACCATGGATGTAGCATCCCAACCCGGCAAAGGAACAGTATTTACCATTCGGCTTCCGGGAAAGAAAGTCTAAGGAACGTGGACGAAATAACTTCCGCAACTATGCATCACAGCATCAGGCCATCTTTGCCCGATCTAAAATCACAA
>DAOURZ010000258.1 GCA_030627475.1 Deltaproteobacteria bacterium
ACACGATCCGTTCCCATCAATTCCGCCAGATCCAGACAATAACGCGCTAAACGGTATATTGAAAACTCACTGGTTTTGGTCTCTTCTTCGACCACAAACAAAATAGCTTCTCTCCGGCCATCTGACCATTCCACCAAAAGCGGCGTGTCCAACTCACGAAAACGATCCCCCAACCGATCCATCAGTTGTTCCTGGCGCACGGGAACTATTCGTGCTTCAGATAAATCCGATCCGGCTTCTTTCCCTGCAAAAAATTCCAGCGCCTGCACCGGATAGTCAAGAATCAGGTTCTTAAAATTCTGATCATGCATTATCTTACCTGTTTAAACCATGACAAGCAACTGGAAATCAGCAATTCTCATCATGGAAAAATAACCTGGAATTCAATAGGTTGGAGATTCTATTTGCCTTTAAAATAAGAACAATTTTCATATTTAGAATTGCTGACTTCAAAACGGCAAAGTTTAGGATTCGCCCAAAAATAAATTTACATTTTGGGGCTGGATGGAGCCATCATTTCGGACGTTCCTGACTCTATTGTGTTCTTTGATTCATTGTTTAGATCACAGTTCACTTCACGGTCAGACATTTTCAAGAGTCCATTCACCTACATTTTTGTCCGCAAACTCAACTCCGAACAGATAAATCTTTTTTCCTGCGCCCTGATATTTTTCAAAATACTTTTTGTTTTTGATCTGGTTTAATGCCTGATCTTTGTCTCCATTGAATTTGAATTCAAAAATATAGATATCTTTGTCAATAATGACAGCATCTATCCTCCCCTTATTTGTTTTTACTTCTGCCTCTACTTTTAAGCCTATTAGAGAAAATATCAGATAAAAAATTGTCTGGTAATATTTCTCTTTGCTTATCTGAAGATCATAAGGGATATTGGCAAAAAAGATTCTCAGGGTATCAAAAAATAACTCAAAATCATGCTCTCGCAACGCGTCAATAAGCTTCCACGCGTAACCATGAACCAACTCTCTTTGCACAAAGGAATATGCCTCGGCAAGAGATTCGATCATAGAATTTTTCACCTCAAAATTCGGATATGCCAGAATATATTCAGTTCGTTCCTTATCATAGTCTGCAATAGTCAGATATCCGGTCTGAAAAAGTATAGGCACAATTTTCAGATTTTCTATTTCATATGAGCTGAATGCGGATTCACTCACCTTAACCCCTTCTAATCTGCTTAAATCAAGGTCTTTTTCCTTTATCAGTTTTATTAAAAAACTCGGAGTGGCGCTTTCAAACCAGTAATTGCTAAAACTGAGCTTTTTAAACAAAAGAAGGACTGAAAATGGATTAAAAACTTTTTTACATCTTTTACTGAAACAAAAACCATCATACCAGTATCTTATTTTTTCAATCAGCTCGGTTTTGCTGCTTCCTTCCGATTCCGCAAACTGATCTATATATTCTTTGAAACTATCATTCATCTCCTCTTGTGTTATCCCAAGAAGCGATGAATATCTGACATCCATGGAGATATCTTCCAGATTATTAAGCCCGCTGAAAACTCCAGCTTTTGAAAACTTGCTCACTCCTGTCAAAAACACAAACCTGATGTATTCATCACATGCCTTTATGATGGTATAAAAACCCTTTAATATCTCGCGGAGTTCAACAGCAAGGTCTTTGTTTTCAATATTGTCAATGATCGGCTTGTCATATTCATCAATGAGGAGAACAACTTTATTGATTTCGCTCAGTTTGGTTAAAAGTTCATCAAACTTGATATCATACTGTGTCTGCTTAAGAGTAATTCCATAAGTCTGCGCTGTTTTATCAAGCTGATATACAATAAAGTTGATCAGTTCATCTTCGTTTCGTGCCTTTGATTTACTGAAATCAATCCTCAATACAGGATACTTTTTCCAGTCGTAATCGGCATTGTATATCCACTGATCCTTAAACAGCTCTTTGCTGCCTTCAAATATCTCGTTTAATGTGGAAATAAGCAGACTTTTGCCAAACCTTCTCGGTCTGGAAAAAAAATATACGCCTTTTGGATTTTCTACCAGATCAAATATTTTCTCTGTTTTATCAATGTACAGATAATCGTTTAAAATAATATCACGAAATGTCTGTATCCCTATTGGAAGTCGTTTCATAACTTTATTTTCTTAGAGCTTGTTTGGAAGGTGAACGAAATAACCTTCGAAAAACAATCTGAATGGCAGCGGTGACAAATAATATGGGTTGTGTCATGCACTCCCTGACAAATGCCCTGGGCTTCGGCACAGATTCTGTTGGTCGAAAACCTTTTTTCCTCAGAAGGCGGCAATAAGTATAAATATATCCTTTGCATAATACCAGGAGGCGTGTTTTGCCAAGTTTTCTTTGAACAGCCCAGTGAAATAGTGTGTCACAATAGAGAAACCTGGTATAAAACTTATTAAAATCACCTGTAATACGATTCCGACCGTGTATTCCTCTTATTGCAACAGGCGCTGTTAAACGTCCGGGAAGCAATCTGCCACAGGCAGACATCTGAACAATCATCGCCGTATCTTGATGCAGGCGTAAACGTTCAAAAAAATATCCGGATTTTTCAAAAATCCTCTTTTTTACAGTGAGGGCATCCAAATGAAAGGTGCCCTTCTTGCCTATTAATAATTCCTCAAAAAGACAATCCGGCGGCAGGTTTTCCGTCATCGTCATCAAGTCTTTCTGTCCGTTCAAACGCCACTTTTGTTTCCCTCTATCGCTGTGAAACTTTACTCCTGTTGCTTCATAAACTCCATCAATATCATAACGCTGCTGAAAAAGCTTCCTGGCTACCGTAAACCGACCCAGCAGATAATAATCGTCGGCATCAAGAAAAGCAATATAATCAAATCCGGCATTTTTTATTCCCAGATTTCTGGTGGCTCCAGCACCATAATTCTTGCCATCCAGATGGCGCAATAATCTTACTTTCTCATGTTCCTTTTCAAGGTCTTGACATATTTGCAGACAATTGTCAGGAGAATTATCCTCAATTAGCAAAATCTCACCTGTTTCCGGTTGCTGCAAAGCTGATGCAACAGCGTTGCGAACATATTTTTCTGCGTTATATACTGGTATTATGACCGAAATTTTTATAGTAAATTGGACATCTTTCATGCAAGCCTAAAGAAACATTTGGAGTAAGCG
>DAOURZ010000386.1 GCA_030627475.1 Deltaproteobacteria bacterium
GTTGTTTTTTACTTCCTGCCACCACAACCTCTCAAACCCGAGCGATACCACTGCATACCGCCTAAGCCGCAAAGTATCGTATTTTTTTTCTAACGCGTCTCCGTATTTTCCGGCCTGTTTTTTTGCTTCCTCCATCTTTGCCATCATTGCCGGAATAGCCCGGAGGTTTTCTGTGGATAATTGTTTTGCCTTTTCTCCGGTCAAACCGGCTTCTTTGAGACTTGTGTATTTAAACTCGACAAGAATATCAAGTATCTTAAAATGTCTCATATCCGGTCGAATGATCATGGTCAGATCGGCATAACCACGGCCTGCATCTTTTTCAGAATCCATGATGTAAAGTATGTCATTATAAAGGAGTGTTAAAAAGGCAGTTTTTACTGTAAGTTCGTTCGCCCATCTATAATCACGATTGCAGAATACATTAAAAAATCTCTGCTCGACAAACTTGCAGAGTGGTTCCATATCTCCTTTGGTATAGAACTCTTCAGCAGCAAGAACTCCATCATCCCTGTCAACAGGTTCCGGAAGAAGCATCTGCTGAATCCGCTCTATATAGAGTCCCTTTGTTACCATGTTAGGAACACGCAAGATCAACTTTCCTGCGTTTGTTTCGCAATTTATTGTCAATACTCCGAAATAGTAGAGGAAAGAGGCCATAAAAACAAAATCCTTGCTTCTGTCTGTCAGCATTTGCTCTATCCCAAAACGGTCACTCAAATCGGATATAATCAGAGAATAATCCTTTTTCATCAAATCAAGAAGAATCTGCCCTCCTTTTGGTATGTTAGCTATGTAGCGAAGCTTTGCATCATCCGTAGCAAGATTGAAATCAAGCATTTTTCTCGGATAGCTGCATGTCCTGAGAAATGCCTTTATAAAATAGATTGACAGGGTTGGATTATAAATAGACTTTTTTGCATCCGGAGCAAACTTATAGCCGTTATAATAGACACGCACAAGATCAAGGGCATCCGCTACATCCTTTTCTTTCATGCCACATTCCGCTGATATGGTATTCAAGGCTTCTTCTATCTCTTTTTCATGAAATCCGCACAGATCGTTAAATGCAGGATTAAAGTATATGTTTTCTGCTATATTATAACCGCTGGTAATATCGCTCATTACAACAGGCGATACACCTGTGATAAAACTCCTGTCAAAACCGGAACCGTCTGTGGCTGACTTAACCGCCTTAAAGAGAGTTTTAAGCGCCCCTTCTCCAAAAACAAGGGCTTCGTAAATATCTTTCTTTTTTCTTCTTATACCCATCATTACTTCGTTTGAGAAGTTATCATATTCGTCTATTAACAGGTATACAAGATGGCCGGATTTGCTTGAAACAGACACTAACGAATTTATGGAACTAACCGCATCATCAATGTTTATATTGATTTTGCGCACCAGATAGTCTTCATACCTGATAGCAAATGCCTCAATACGCGCATTGATGTGATTATGAAGCGCTCTTTTAATATTTGCAGCGCTTCCCGAAGGATCAACACAGGAAAAATCCCATTTAAGAATAAAATATTGATTATGTGAAGGAGTAGGGTTTTTGCCGATCAGCAGATGGCCAAAGAGTTCCTGAAACCGGTCTTTTCGCGCAACGTCATAATAGTTTTCCAGCATCGAAAGCAAAAGGCTCTTGCCGAATCTGCGGGGACGCAAAAGGAGAAGATAATCTCCGGTATTTTCCAGCATGGCTATACGGTCTGTGCGGTCACAATAGAAATAGCCTTTTGTGATAATCTTGTTAAAATCGCATAGTCCGTAAGGAAATCTCATTACTGCCTCCTTTATCTCTATCTAATCATTGAAAATTCAGAATCAATATTAGAAAAATACCTGATAAGGAACGTGGACGAATTAACTTCCGCAAGTAGGCGCACAGATTTAGGTCAGGGTTGTTCAATCTGCCCGATTTAAAATTAGGCACAAAAGTTGAAGGAATAGCGAGCTATTTCAATATGTTTGGAATTTCA
>DAOURZ010000268.1 GCA_030627475.1 Deltaproteobacteria bacterium
CCTTTGCAGTAATCAAACAATTCTTACGCCCGTTTCTATTATTTTTTTTACAAAAGGATCATTTGTTAAAAAATCGTTAGGAGTATAAGGCAATGGTTCAATATCCGCACTTACTTCAAATTTGTATTGCCTAATCTTTTTTCTATCATTAAAACGTATGCCCTCAAATTTATCTGAAACAAGTGCAATATCAATATCACTCCACTTATTATAATTTCCATTAACATAACTTCCAAATAACACAGCCTGCTTAATTAGAAAGCCATTTCTATTAAGGATATCAATATAATCTTTAGCGTTATTTATTATTGTATCCGGGATTTTAGCCATAATGCAAATTTTTCTATTTCATAAAAATTCATCTTGTAAAATTGATGCTATCAAAGCTTTTTTATTCTTGATTGACACATAAGCCTTGTTACTTTATTTTGCAATCAAGTGCAAGATTTTATAATCATAACCTTTAAGTTCTCAATTTGAAGTAAACCTCTGAACCTTGAACCTTGAACCCTGAACGAGGAATATACATGGAATCTATATATGTTGTAGCAATAATCAGTTTTGTCGCAGGAGCTTTCGGGTATATAATAATACAATTCTGGATACGCCCAATTTCAGGATACTGGAAAATAAAAAATAAAGTAGCGTTAACTATTAAATATTATTCCAAATCCAAAGATAATAACTTTATTGATAAAAAAATAAAGTCACAGATGAAAGAATGGAATAAGGCGAACAGACAGAATTCTGTTGAGCTTTCAGCGAGCTATAATGAAAATTTGCCCAATTGGTATAAAATGCTTTTAGACAGCAGGGGTGAATCTCCGATTGATGCATCCAAGCACCTTATGATACTGTCTAATACCAGCAATTATGATCATATGGAAAAGCATATTGAGGAGATAAAAAATTATTTGAAAATCAAATAATTTTTTAATTAGGAAAAAATTGTCCTTGACTTGGGGGGTCCACTTCAGTGAATGTGATAGCGTGGCTTGACCCCAATGACCATCTATATTTCGTATTGACAAAGGCACCATTATGACGTACGTTTATGTAGCGTGTTGATAAAAAAACTCAGGGAAACTTTACCATGGATGCAGCAACTCAAAATAAAAATGAACGGATCAACCTCCGTGTGAAAAGCAGCGCAAAGCGCCTCATAGCGCGTGCGGCCGATTTTGAGGGCAAAACTGTCAGTCATTTTATACTGACCAGTGCCTTGAAGCGTGCAGAGGAAACCGTCCAGGAGCATCAGATGCTGACGTTGAATGCGAGAAATTCAAGGGCATTTTTCGATGCGCTGGCCGCTCCGGTGCGTTTTAATCGCAAATTGACCGCAGCTCTTGAAGAATATGATAAGCGCGTCATCAGCAAATGACGAATTTCCGGAATCTGGTTATAGCGCCGCTGAACGCCGCTCATGACAGAGCCGGCTTCCACTGTAATGTAGAAGCACTGGATCGGTATATTCATAAGCAGGCAGGGCAGGATATCAGACGCCGCATCAGTCGTATTTTCGTTGCAGCGTTACCGGACAACCCCAAAGAGGTGATGGGTTATTACAGTCTGAGCACATTATCCATTGAACTGAGGCAATTGCCGGAAAAACCGGCCAGGAAGTTGCCGAAGCATCCGATCCCCGCTGCTCTGATTGGCAGACTGGCAGTCAATAGAAATGCTCAGGGATGCGGCATCGGCAAAATGCTGCTGGTAGATGCCATTAAGCGAACCCTGTCGGTCAGTGACCAGATCGCAATCTATGCCATGGTTGTAGATGCCATTAACGACAACGCCAAAGGCTTTTATGAGCGATTCGGGTTTGCCCGCTTAAGCAATGACAGCCCAAGACTGTTTCTGCCTTTAAAATCTTTTGAAGACAACCCAGCTTAGAGACCGAGTTACTTACTTATTGATGGATGTCCCTCGATGCCACTCCAACTTCTTGAGATTGCTTTCTTATTTTAACCTAAAATTTAACACTTAACACTGTGCCTGAACGTGGTTTTCGTTCAGGCGCTCTTTATATCAAAACAGGAATTTTGAGTTATGAAGTTTATTGCGGATTTTCATGTTCATTCTAAATTTTCAAGAGCTACAGCAAAAAATATGGATCTTGAAAATATATATATTTCAGCTCAACTTAAAGGAATAACAGTTATTGGTACTGGTGATTTTACACATCCCGAATGGTTTTCAGAAATAAAAGAAAAATTAGAGCCGGCTGAGGAAGGACTGTTTAAATTAAAGGATGAATTATCTCAAAAATGCGATGAAAAAGTTCCATTGTCATGTCGTAAAAAAGTCCGCTTTATTTTAACTTCTGAGATCAGCAATATATATAAAAAAAAAGGTAAGGTTCGAAAAAATCACAATCTTGTAGTTATGCCGGATCTTGATTCCGTACATAAATTAAATTTAAAGTTAGATAGAATCGGCAACATAAAATCAGATGGAAGACCCATCCTTGGATTAGATGCCAGGGATCTTCTGGAGATAATTATTGAAATATCGGATTCAGCCTTTATTATACCTGCACATATATGGACACCCTGGTTTTCGCTTTTTGGTTCAAAATCAGGTTTTGATTCAATCAAGGAGTGTTTTGAAGATCTTGCACACTATATCTTTGCTGTAGAAACGGGTCTTTCTTCGGATCCACCTATGAACTGGAGAATTTCAGAATTGGACGGTCTTACGCTTGTGTCAAATTCTGATGCTCATTCTCCTTTAAATCTTGGCCGGGAAGCAAATATTTTTAATACAATCCTTTCTTATCCAAAAATTATGTCCGCAATAAAATCAGGTAATCCTGAAGAATTCCTGGGAACTTTTGAGTTTTATCCTGAAGAGGGAAAATATCATCTTGATGGACATAGAAAATGTAAGGTTTGTTTAAACCCGAACCAGAGTATAGCAAATAACGGTTTGTGTAATGTATGTGGAAAACCGCTGACTCTTGGCGTATTATACAGAGTTGAAGAATTGGCAGACAGACCGGAAGGTTTAAAACCCCCCAAAACACATCCATATTATAATCATATCCCTCTTGCGGAAA
>DAOURZ010000077.1 GCA_030627475.1 Deltaproteobacteria bacterium
ATATTGCAGAGCTTGAATCAGTGTGGATCAAACAACCCTGTTTTCATGATGGATGAAATTGACAAACTGGGCTCTGATTTTCGAGGTGATCCTTCTTCTGCTCTGTTAGAGGCACTTGATCCTGAACAAAACTTTGAATTCAGTGATCACTACCTGAACTTACCCTTTGATCTTTCCGGTGTCATGTTTATCCTTACCGCAAATTTGACAGATACAATCCCTTCAGCGCTTCTTGACAGAATGGAAATTATTAATCTTTCAGGATACACTGAAGAGGAAAAAAAGGTTATTGCCGAGACGTATCTTTTCCCGCGTCAAATTAAGGAAAACGGCTTAAAGCCCAAGAATATTTCCATCAGTCCGAATGCATTGCTTCAGATTATAAATGAATACACATCCGAGGCAGGTTTGAGAAATCTTGAACGTAAGCTGGGGGCAATATGCCGCAAGGTGGCACGAAAGATAGCCGAAAAAGAAAAATGTCCTTTTATTATTACAAGAACAAATCTGCATAAGTATCTTGGGGTACCAAAATATTATCCCGAGATGGATCAGGAGGAGAGTCAGGTCGGACTGTCTACCGGGCTTGCCTGGACCCAGGCTGGTGGAGAGGTCTTGTATGTGGAAGCATCTTTAATTCAAGGAAAGGGTGATTTGATTCTTACGGGGCAGCTCGGAGAAGTAATGCAGGAATCTGCACGTGCGGCTGTAAGTTATGCCAGGGCAAATCTTACTTCTTTTGGAGTAAAAGAAAATTTTCTTGAAAATTTTGATGTGCACATACATGTCCCGGCCGGTGCGATACCCAAAGATGGTCCTTCTGCCGGAATTGTTATGGCTACTGCTCTCATTTCTGTTCTGACTAATAAGCCGGTTAACAAAGACATTGCCATGACTGGAGAGATTACGCTCAGAGGAAGAATCCTTCCTATAGGAGGTTTGAAAGAAAAGGCTTTGGGAGCTTTGAGAGCCGGAATTTGTACTGTAGTAATTCCTGAAAAAAATAAAAAAAATCTTGTAGAATTTCCCTCAAATATAAAACGTAAAATTAAATTTATTCCTGTAAAACACATGGATGAACTACTGCCAATTGTAATTAAGGGCTTAAAACCCAAGGGCAGTGGGGCAAAAAAAAGCAAAAAAGAAAGTTAAATAAAAAACGATTCACCAGGCACTGGAACGTGGACGGAATAACTTCTACGTTCCAGTATTAATAAATTATGAGAATACTTGCTGTAGACACAGCTACAAAAAGTTGTAGCGTTGCCATTGTTGAGAAAGAATCAATTATAGCTGAAACTACTCTATTTATCGAACAAACTCATTCAAAACATTTAATGGGAATGATAGATACAGTATTGAACTTGTCAGGGTTAACTGTATCTGAACTGGATGGATTCGCGGTAACAAAAGGCCCCGGTAGCTTTACCGGTTTGCGAATAGGTATTAGTTCGATAAAGGGGTTTGCTATGGCATCCGGCAAACCCGTTGTGGGTGTTTCAAGCCTTGATTCGCTTGCAATGCAGTGCTGTTTTTCTTCATATCTCGTTAGTCCGCTATTGGATGCTCGTAAAGGAGAGGTGTATTGTTCACGATACAGGTTTGAAAACGGATATTTAAAAAAGAAACATAGGGAGCAGGTTATCAGTTCCATCCAGGCTGTTTGCGATATAAAAGAGCCATGTTTGTTTGTTGGTGACGGAGCTGAAATTTATCAAAATAAAATTAAAGATGAGATAGGCGATCTGGCATTTTTTGCACCGCCTTATCAAAACACAATCAGGGCTTCTACTGTGGCCCATATAAGTATGGATAGATTCGAAAAAAATGATACAGAGGATAATATTTTGTTTGCACCTGATTATATACGAAAATGTTGGGCGGAAATTAGCCTTGATTTGTAATCATTGACATTACTAATTGATATTGATATAATTTTTAATTTTAACAGAAGGTATATATTGAATGAATAAATTCACATGGTCTGATCCTCCGAGTCAAGTCGCGTTCCCTGTAGCAAAAGCCGGATATCCTTTGATATTTGCCTTTGCTTTTACTACAGGTATTTTTGCCCTTTTGGGGCTGACAGTTCCCGCGCTGACAGGTCTTGCGGTTACTTTTTTTATCTGCTATTTTTTCAGGGATCCTGATCGTGTTATACCTAAAAATTACGGTGCTGTTGTATCACCGGCAGATGGGAAAATTATTATAGCCGGGCAAGAGGACAGCACTCCTTTTTTTGAAGGCAAGTGTCAGAAAATAAGTATCTTTATGTCGGTATTTAATGTGCATGTAAATCGTATTCCGCATGAAGGGGAAGTTGAAAGGGTAAGTTATTATCCGGGAAAATTCTTTTCCGCAAACCTGGATAAGGCATCAAGGGATAATGAACATAATGCGATTTTTCTTAAAACAGGAGATGGTCGAAAAATATGTGTCGTTCAGATCGCAGGGCTTATAGCGAGGCGTATTATATGCAAGTTGCAGAAGGGGGATCGGGTCGTCAGCGGTGAACGTCTCGGTATGATATGTTTTGGATCAAGACTTGATGTTTATCTGCCTGATGATACGGATCTTAACGTTACAGTCGGGGATAAGGTTAAAGCTGGCACATCTATTTTGGGATATTTAAAATATGAAAAAAAAGAAAAGGATTAGCAAGGATAAACTGAAGCGCGGAATATACATTCTGCCTAACATATTTACATCTTTAAATATTTTCTGTGGATTCTATGCTATTATTGCTTCAATAGATGGAAAATATGTTACATCTGCCATAGCTATTATTATTGCTGTGGTATTTGATATTCTTGATGGCAAAATCGCCAGAGCCACCAATACTACCAGTAAATTCGGTGTTGAATACGATTCCCTTGCAGATCTTGTATCCTTTGGTCTTGCTCCAGGGGTAATGATGTATTTATGGGCTCTTAAACCTATGGGAAGAATTGGCTGGCTGGCTGCATTTTTATTTATGATTTGCGGGGCACTTCGTCTGGCGCGTTTCAATGCCAGTGTTGATACAGTAAGCAAAACTTGCTTTACAGGCCTTCCGATACCTGCTGCTGCCGGTATGGCTGCGACTACTGTTTTGTTCTATAATAAATTTGGCATAGCGAGTACTTCGAGCTGTATATTACCCCTTATAATGCTTTATATTCTTTCTTTTTTAATGGTCAGCACCATAAAATACGATTGTTTTAAACAACCTGAGCTGTTTAGAAAGATGAATTTCAATGTTCTTGTTGCAATTATACTGATTTTGATTTTTATAGCAGCGCAGCCATCCATTGCCCTGTTTCTTTTAGGAGTTGCCTATCTCATTTCAGGTCCTTTCAAGACTATAAGGCTTATGAAACATTCAAAGCAGAAAAAAAATGAAATCCACGAAATTGACAAACAGATTTCAAATTCTCTATAATTTATCAGTTTACGGTTATCAGTTTACAGCTAACGGTTGATCAAAGCATAACAGAAATCAGTATTGCATAATTCGTAGCCGTTCACAGCTTGAAACTTGAAATTAAAAAATAGAAATTGGGAAGAACAGTACAAAAGTATGAGGGCCAACTTTCTAATTTTGACGTTCCTTACCATAATTCATTTAAAAACCCGTGAATCGACAACCATGAATTGTTTATTTATGAAGGAGTTGTGATGTCAAAAGAATATAAAATAGCTGTAATTCCAGGAGATGGTACAGGGCCGGAAGTTATAGCGGAAGGTATTAAAGTCCTGGAGGCTGTGGCAGACAAATACGATTTCAGACTGAATTTTACCGATTACAATTTAGGCGGCGATCATTACAAAGCAACCGGAGAAATTCTGCCGGATAGTACGCTTGAATCACTGGCAAACTTTGATGCAATATATCTCGGTGCCATAGGACATCCGGATGTTAAGCCTGGAATTCTTGAAAAAGGCATTCTTCTAAAACTCAGATTTCATTTTGACCAGTATGTTAATTTAAGACCCGTTAAATTGTATGAAGGAGTAAAAACTCCTTTGAAGGATAAAAACCCTGAAGATATTGACTTCGTGGTGGTTCGTGAAAATACGGAAGGTCTTTACGTTGGCGCAGGCGGTTTCTTAAAACGAGGAACTGCAGATGAAGTTGCAGTGCAAGAGTCAATAAATACACGCAAAGGTGTCGAAAGATGTATTAGATATGCCTTTGAATATTGCAGAAAACGAAACAAGGCTAAAAGATTAACTCTTTGCGGAAAAACCAATGTACTTACTTTTGCGTTTGATCTTTGGGAAAGAACTTTTAATGAAGTCGCAGAAGAATATCCTGATATAGAAAAGGATTATGCACATGTTGATGCAGTATGCATGTGGATGGTTAAAAATCCGGAATGGTTTGATGTTATCGTAACGGACAATATGTTTGGAGATATAATTACCGATTTGGCGGCAATCATACAGGGAGGAATGGGTATCGCTGCCGGAGGGAATATAAATCCCGATGGAGTTTCAATGTTCGAACCTATTGGAGGATCTGCTCCCAAATATACCGGAAAGCAGGTAATAAATCCAACAGCAGCAATAATGGCAGCTAATGTTATGCTTGATACAATCGGCGAGCATAAAGCAGCTTCCATGATCGAAAAAAGCGTGATAAAGGTTTTACGTGATGATTTAAAAGACGTAGCTGCCGGCAGGATGGGATATACTACAAAAGAAGTCGGAGATTTAATTGTAAATTATATTAAAGGATAAATGGAACGGTTAACAGCTAAATGAACCATGCCAATGACCGAGTTGTTTTAACCGTGAACCGACAACTTTAAACCGTTCCTAATATAGGAGATGTATGTCTGGTAAGAAATTTAATATTGCCATAGCAGGCGCAACAGGCGCTGTAGGCAATCAGATGATAACTTGTCTTGAGGAAAGCAGCATTCCCTTAAAGTCGGTCAGGTTTTTAGCCTCTCATCGTTCAGCAGGCAGCAAGCTCAACTTCAAGGGAGCTTCTATTGATGTAGAGGAATTAACGGAAAATTCTTTTAAAGGCGTTGACATTGCGCTTTTTTCAGCAGGTGGCGGTACAAGTAAGAAATTTGCTCCTTTTGCCGCAAATGACGGCTGCGTGGTTATTGACAATTCAAGCGCATGGCGTATGGATCCTGATGTTCCGCTTGTTGTTCCGGAAGTAAATCCTCACGCAGTAGCGGATTATACAAATAAGGGAATAATAGCGAATCCAAACTGCTCTACGATTCAAATGGTTGTTGCTATTAATCCTGTTTATAGAAAGTGCGGAATAAGAAGAATTGTAGTTTCTACATATCAGGCCGTGTCCGGAACAGGGAAAAAGGCAATAGATGAACTTTTTGATCAGACCCGATCTATGATTAATTTTGCAGATTATGAAATTAATGTTTATCCGCACAGAATTGCTTTTAATTGTCTTCCACATATAGATGTATTTTTGGAAAACGGTTATACCAAAGAAGAAATGAAGATGGTTAACGAAACAAGAAAAATTTTTGAGGATGATTCAATAGGAGTTACAGCTACAACTGTCAGGGTTCCTGTATTTTATAGCCATTCCGAGTCAGTCAATATTGAGACAAAAGAACATATTTCAGCGGATGAAGTAAAATCTCTTCTTGAAAATAAACCGGGCATTAAAGTTGTAGATGATCCTGCAAATAATATTTACCCTCTTGCTATTGATGCGGCGGGCCAGGATTTAACACTGGTTGGACGCATACGGAATGATGAATCAATTCCGAACGGCATTAATATGTGGATTGTTGCGGATAATATCAGAAAAGGCGCTGCAACCAATACAGTTCAGATAGCGGAAATTCTGGCAGACAAATATTTATAACGGTTGGCGGTTTACAGTAAACTGTAAACCGATAACTGTGAACCGTTACGTAAGTTTTAAGGAGTCTATAGTTGGAAACAGTACCTATAACAAGAAAGGGTTATGAAGCCCTGAAGAAAGAAATAGAAAAGATAAAAAAAATTGATCGGCCCATGAATATAAAGGCAATTGAAGAGGCACGCGCACATGGGGATCTTAGTGAAAATGCTGAATTTGAAGCAGCCAAAGACAGACAGGCATTTATTGAAGGCCGATTGATGGAGGTAGGGTATAGGTTAGCCACTGCGGATATAATTGATCCCGATACTCTCCCAAAGGATCGCGCTGTATTTGCCAGCACGGTTGTCCTTGAAAATATTGATACAGGTGAAACATTTGAGTATCAGCTTGTAGGTCCGTCTGAGGCTGATGTAGAAAAGGGCAGTATATCTATTTCTTCGCCTCTTGGTAAAGCAATTATAGGAAAAAAGCCGGGAGATGAGATAACGTTGATAGCTCCAGCCGGGAGAAGATGTTATGAATTGGTGGATATATTGTAGAAAGAATATAAGGAGGTTTGGCTTTGGCTCGTATTACAATTGATGACTGCATGAAACGCGTATCAAACCGTTTTTTGCTATGCAACATGGCGGTTAAGCGTGTAAGGCAGATCCGTGATGGTTCTGAATATCTGGTAAGTTCACTGAAAAATGAAGATATCGTTGTTTCTCTAAGAGAAATAGCCGCAGGCAAGATAATTTCACAGAAGAAAGAAGCAAAGGAAGAAGCAAAGAAAGCAAAGAAAGCAGTAAAGGAAGTAAAGGAAGAGAAGGAAGTAGAGGAAGTAAAGGAAGTAAAGGAAGAGAAGGAAGAGAAGGAAGAGAAGGAAGAGAAGGAAGAGAAGGAAG
>DAOURZ010000434.1 GCA_030627475.1 Deltaproteobacteria bacterium
AAGTCGCAGTTGGTGGCAACAATCACACGCACATCCACCTTTATGGTGTTGGAATCTCCCACACGCTCAAACTCTTTTTCCTGGAGGAACCTCAAAAGTTTCAACTGTATTCTTGGTGAAATATCGCCAATTTCATCTATAAAGATGGTACCTCCATCTGCCATTTGAAAGCGGCCTGTCTTATCTTTTACAGCGCCGGTAAAAGCGCCTTTGATATACCCGAACAGCTCGCTTTCAAGCAGGTTTTCGCTCAAAGCGGAACAATTGATAGCTACCAGTGGTTTGGCGGCACGAATGCCTTCATAATGAAGCGCCCTTGCTATCAGCTCCTTGCCGGTACCGGTTGCACCGGTGATCAAAACGGTGGTCTCAGTGTCAGCCAATTCTTCCAGAAGCCTGTAAATTTTTTGCATATTTTTATTTTTGCCGATAATATTATGAAATTTATGTCTTTTTTTTAATTCCCGTTCCAAATGAGTCAATTCCGTGATATCTCTGATAACAAGAACAGCTCCTACAAAATTACCGGCTTGATCTATAAGAGGTGAACTGGTAAGCAGTACTATTTGCAAAGGACGGTCTTGATGTTTGCATTCAATACGGCGCTCCTCAACAGTGGTTTTCGTTTTCAGGGTCTCTTTTAAAAGATTACGGCATGATTTACAGCAACGGCTGGAAACTTCAGTAAATTTTTTCCCGATGACAGCAAATGGAAAGAACCCGCAAATGCGCTTTGCTGCAGAGTTGGCATTTATTACACGCATATCATGATCTACCGTGATAATAGCATCCTGCAAGCTTTTAAATATAGCCTCCAGGTTGAGGCGGTATCTGGTGTTTTCCGTCTCCAGTTTTTTTTTATCGTCCAAAAGGCTTTTGTGCCTGAGAGCATGAGCAGTTATACGCAACAGGGTATCTTTACGGACAGGCTTGGGCATGTAATCAAAGGCGCCAAGACGGACTGCATCCGTTGCTGTCTCAATATTCGGTTCACCCGTCATTATAATAACAGGGCATTGCATAGCCCTGTTTTTTACTTCATGGAGGATATCAATTCCGGTGCTGCCACTAAGGATAACATCGGCAAATATCAAATCAGGATCAGCATCAGAGATAACCTCAATGGCCGAAGTATAATCTTTTGCGGTTAGCGCCTCATGCCCCTCTTCGGTCAGGAAAGATTTAAACGTAAACCTGATACTCTCTTCGTCATCAATAATTAAAATTCGCATACTCGTTCCTCGTTGCCGGGCCGGTCACTCGCTTCAAGCAATCAGTACACACAGTCTTGCTTCGCCCTGGTCTTTTCTGTAACGCAAATCCTTAGGAACGTGGACGAAATAACTTCCGCAAGTAGGCGCATAAATTTGGGTCGAATTTGTTTGATCTTGAATCGCAAAAGTTGCAGGAATAACGAGCTATTTTAAGACTTTTGAGATTTGAGATCAAACGAAAGCGGCCTGAAGTTATGATGCATAGTTGCTGAAGTTATTTCGTCCACGTTCCTTATAAACCTTCTTGACAAATTCATAGTCTTTTGGGTTAATCTGGATCCTGATTTGAATCAGCATATTACTCCTCTTATATTTTTTTTATGGTGCCACAAATATGATATTGTTGTCAAAATATAAAATGGGGCTATTGTGTGGGGTTAATTTACAATCCGGCTCAGTAGATTACGTCTTGAAAAATTTTGGGGAAATTTTAATGAGCTTAATAAAAACAATCGG
>DAOURZ010000304.1 GCA_030627475.1 Deltaproteobacteria bacterium
AAAATGAAGCGGAACCGGTTAACAAGCCCATAATACCTCTGTTGAAAAAAAATTAGAAAGATAATACCATAGATATTTCTTCAAGGTCTGATATAGCAAACCTGAAGGCAAGCAACAAGAAAATTAAGGCCATTGTTGTTCTGAGAAGAAAAAAAGAACTTATTTGTCATCTTTTTCATTGACACGGTCTGGAAAAATATGTATTAAAATGCCCTTGCAATAAGGGTCGTTAACTCAGCTGGTAGAGTATCTGCCTTTTAAGCAGAGAGTCGCGCGTTCGAGCCGCGCACGACCCACTTTTTTAAAAGTCGTTTTTTATTGCGTCCCCATCGTCTAGCCTGGTCCAGGACACCGGCTTTTCACGCCGGCAACAGGGGTTCGAATCCCCTTGGGGACGCCACTTTTTTTTTGGAAAGATATGAACTTTGTGAAAGAGAGCTTATTTTGGCTCTCTTTTTTTGTTTTGTGTCGATGTTTAACAGTTCCATAATATCAGAAGAGTCTGAATATGGGATTATTAATTTTTATAATACGTTACCCGGCAAATAAATTTACTTCGTTATAAACAGATGTATGTATTTTGAATTTAGATCTTTTTTTGAAACTGAACCATATTCGTTTTCGATCTCACCGAAAAGATTTTCCATTGTTTGTCCAAGTTTCCGGCTGATATCATAAGAGTCAATACCTGTTTTTTCCGAAAGCCGGTTTAAAAAAGCTTCTTTCATTAATATGCTTGTTTTGCGCGGTTTTTCTTCAGATTCCCAGAGATTATCAAAAAACACCTTAAACTCATCAATATCAAGCGGGATAAGAATATCCGAAAGGCCAAGATAATGTCTTGCCCAGAGAGTCAATACTAAATTTTTACAGGTAAGTAACTTACTATAAGGAGGTGCGAATTTTACTGTCATATGAGAAAGAAGATTATCAAACGCTATAATTTCATTTAATATTTTTTCAGCAGACTTAATATCTTCAACAGAATAAAACTCCCTGTACAGCACACCTGTTCTGTAATTGTCATAACAAAGCGGTTTCTTTATCAATAATCCGCCCAAAACACCTACCCACTTTTCTCCCCAGAAACTTAGAGATAGTCCATTTTTTTTAAACCAGCTAATTTTGCGCCATTTTTCAGCCTGCCATTTAAGCTCCAGAACAAGCCCGTATCCAACCCTGAAAATTTTGGAAAGCGGAAACTTCCGTATCAATGCAACAGCACGATTTTCGTCGAGTTCAGCACCTTTTTCTGTCAATAATTTCAGCCCGATACTTATATATCCACAAGTTTTTTTAACTATATCGTTTAACTCTTCTTTATTCTTGATAACTTTTTGGTCAGCAACTATTATCTGATTGGCCAAACCTGCCAGCTCGACCTGAATCTGCTGTAAAATATCGTCTTTCTTTATCTTTTTTAAAGAGTCTGTAAAAAGGTTATGTTCCTTGAGCATTTCTGTTGAATAATAAGAAACGGGAATATAAGGCTTCTCCTCGGAGTTATCTGTAATATTTTTTGTTCTCTGCCCGCTTAAAGCCTCTGGTTTTAAAGGCTGATATATTCCTATTGCTTCATCAAACGGCAGGAAACCTTTTTCCGCAAGCCTGACATTCCGCAATCTAAAAGCCTCTTCTTCATATTCCGCCGGTATAACAGTAAAAGTTTCCAGCAAAATATGCTGAAAAATGTTGTGATCATAAGCTGAAAGTTCATCTAAAAAATTTGACAAAAATTCATTGCGGTTTGTTATGAAATTGCTTTCCGATTCAATATCTACAGATAAATCAATAAACTTTATGTAAAAAACATCATCAAGTGTAAAAAAGTCGTCACTAAAAATCGACGGATCCTGGTCGTGTTCCCTTATTCTTACTTCAATGTTCTTGAAAAGATAAAATTCAATGAATTCAGTTTTTCTATTTAAAAACCACCTTACGAAACGTTGCGGATCAGCCGTTAAAAACAGGGCAAGCCATTTTGTAATATTGTTTATGCTGATTCTATCTTTTTCCCATGCTTCTATATCAAAAATGTATTCCTTTTGTTTGTCGGAGGCAAGAGACAAAAGCTGAAGAGAATCTTCTACCCCTATGTCGTTTATAAAAAAATAAAAATCTTCTTCCGGAAATGAATGAACAATAGCTGCCGGCTGCGGTGAATCGAAAATACGATTCAAAGCCTTCTCGGCAGGTAGAGAAAGAATTGCTTTTCTCTGTTTGTTCAGGTTCTTGTACAGTTCAACCGTTTGTTTAAGTTCTTTATTTTCATTCATATTCATTCATATTCAAATAGTTATTTATAAGTTTTTGATGTATCACTTGAATTCCATGATGCAAATTTTAACAAAAGCAACATTCCCGGAATAGCAATAAGGGTGCAAAAAATGAAAAAATTTTCCCAGCCCAAACTTTTGGCAAAAAAACCGGTAGGAGCCGATACCAATACCCTTGGAACTCCCATAAGGCTGCTGAGAAGAGCATATTGTGTAGCTGTAAATTTTTTATTTGTTATGCTGGCCATGAATGCAACATAAGCAGCCGTCCCCATCCCACTGCTCAGGTTCTCAAAGGCAATAACCGCTGACAAGGCGG
>DAOURZ010000476.1 GCA_030627475.1 Deltaproteobacteria bacterium
ATAGGTGCGCCCTTTAATTGCTCTGGCTGGTTTATAAACAATGATTTTGACTGGTTTTTTGATCTGTGGTGACAACTATGGCAAACCCGAAAGCCACTGGTATGCAGGAGCTACCAGTATATACTGCTCTCCATTTGGAATCATACGGTAACCCTCGCTTTTCTCGACCAATTGAACAGCTGGTTTTTTCAAAACAGACTGAAATTTCTTAAGTACCGAAGACGGTTTTGTGTCTGAAAGTTTAGCCTCAATTAAAATAAGCGGTTCACCTTCGTTTGCGACGAGAAAGTCTACTTCCTGCTGTTCCTTATTCTTAATAAAATGCAAGGAAAATGTACCGTATCCAATATCGTTCCATGCTGTAACCGCCCGATACAGTTCCACTGCTACCATATTTTCAAACCTGGCCGCTGGTTCCTTTATTCTGGGAATATCCCAGAGATACACTTTACGCTCTTTTTGAATTGCCCGCGCAATTTTCCGGGTCCATGGAGCAATGCTGAAAGTAAGAAAAAATCTTTCAAAAATCGACAACCAGTTCTGAACAGAATTATATGCTACCTTCAAGTCTTGAGCTAAGGAAGGGACTGAGAGAGAACTTCCTACCTTAGATGGCAACAAAAGATAAAGCGTTTCCATGTCCATGATGGATTTTACCCCTGTCAGATCCCGAATATCCTCACGTATTAACTGCTTTGAATAGATGCTCGACCATCGGCGGTAGGTCGTCTTCCGTCCAGCCAAGTATGGCTCCGGAAATCCACTTAATTCAGATAGCCTATCCCATATTTCTTTCAGTTTTTCGGTATGTTCCGTTGTTGTTTGTAACGGATTATTGAGAAAATGGCCAATCTTACTGTTTTTTCCACCTAACTCGGAAACCGTAAATGGCCACAGGTGAAACAGGAAATAGCGCCCGGCCAGTGAATCCCCTCCTTGCTGATAGATATCCAGCCTCCCGCTTCCTGAGATAAGAAACCGGTATTTATCATGATGCTGGTCATATATACCTTTAAGGTAGTTTTTCCAGTCTTTGTATTTGTGTATCTCATCAAGAACAATCAATGGAATTGATGAATTTTTTCGTTCTAATGCTTCAAAAAAAGAGGGGTTTTGCAGGAAATTTGTTTTGTGTTCAGCAATATCCCAATTGAAATAGAGATGATTCGTAAAGGAGGAGGAAATGATTTTAGCAAGAGTGGTTTTTCCTGACTGACGTGGCCCCACAAGAAATATCATGTTTTTGTCAATAGCGAGATCATGCCAGATCTTAATATATGAGGTTCTCTTTATCATAATGACTATTATTCATAGCATTGAAAAATAGTCAAGACAATTTTGCAGCAAACTGAAAAATAGTCGAGATCTCTTTTCCCGCAATCCAAGGAAAAAATTCAAAACATCAATTTCTAAATCAGTTATCAGAAACCGAAAATTCATCTGAAGCAAGTTCAAAACAACAGTCATTTTCACGGCAGTGTTCAAAAAAAGCTTTAAAACAGGCATTGGCCTGTAGTTGTTTTTCTGTTTGAGCGATAGCTGAAAAAAAG
>DAOURZ010000083.1 GCA_030627475.1 Deltaproteobacteria bacterium
AGCATACTTCTATAATAAGCTATCTCTCCGGTATCGTTGAAAATCGCTTCTGAAGAAAGTTTTGTTTCAAGAACCAAAGTCAAGTTACTAACTACTATCTGTTTTGCCTCCACCTTTTTTGCAAGAGGAAGTATTTCCTTAAGTTCATGAAAATTGGATCTAAGCATAAGATAGGCGAAATGCACCGCCGGGACATTAGTTTTCTTTTCAGCTTTTATCTTGCTTAACAGTTCAAGATTGGAAACAAGTTTATTAAAATCGGTCCCTTTGCGGATCCGGTTGTGGGTTGTTGCAGTAGTACCGGCGAGACTGATACCGATGATATCCGTACCTAAATCAACCAACTTGCGGATAGTCTCTTCGGTAAGAAGCATGCCGTTTGTAGTAAACCCAACGCATTTCCCTTGATTCTTGCAAATTCGGATCATTTCAAAGATATCGTTATTAAGAAGAGGCTCTCCCCACCCTTGCAGGTAAACCATATCCGTATATTTGAGAAAAGGAATTAATTTATAAAAGAGCTCTATAGACATCTGTTTGCTTGCCCAGCGGTTTTTCATCAAGGTATGTGGACAATAGATGCAGGTGCCATTGCAATGGGTCGTTATTTCAACCTGAACCCAGTCCAGAGTTGGGCTCCCGATTTTGTCCAAATGCTTTTTAAACCATTTAAACATAGTAACTCTACTCAGGTTCTTTCGTCCACGTTCCTAACTCACGTAAATATTTCAGGGATTCCATTGCCGTTAACTCGTCTATTTTGTGTATGGCAAAGCCTGCATGTACTATTACATAATCTCCAATCCTTACATTTTCAAGAAGGAGTAAACTTATTTCTTTCTTGACACCGCCGGCATCAACAGTTCCGATAGTATTTTCAATGTTTACAATTTTAGATGGAATCGCAAGACACATTATCGGCTGTTACTTCCAAACGATCAAATGAAGCCGGAACCATATTTATCATCTGATCATTTTTTCATTATAAGTTGGAAAAGTTATTTCGTCCACGTTCCTATGTAATAACGCAAAGAATATCATTTTTGGCAACTGAATCGCCATTAGCAAAATTAATGGACTTTATTATACCGTCGGCAGGAGCAGGCAGAGCATTTTCCATCTTCATGGCTTCCAGAATTACAACAGTCTCTCCAGAATTTACAGAATCCCCCACCTGCTTTTTATAGCTGACAATTATGCCCGGCATAGGAGCTTTAAGCGGAGTACCTCCAGCATTGTTTTCCGTCTTTTTGGGTGCTGTAATTGTGGATTTTGTAGATGCTTCCGGCGAATCAGATGTTACCCGGGCCGGAAGTGATGCGGGAGCCTGTGAAGCCGCCGATACAACATGCGCTGGTGGAGCAACTGTCGCAGGTTGTTGAACAGGTATCCGGCTTTGCGCTTGCTGGATATAGCTTACTATTGGCGAGCCGCCCGTTTCTTCCACTCCGATTTCAAAAAATTCATCATCTACGAATACATTGAATGTGCGCAGGTTCTCGCCCTTTGCAGGAGCTGCTTTTTCTTTCCTTTCAACAAGTTTTCCTGCTTTCGCCTTTGAAATAAGCTCCTGTTCAGCCTTGACATCTTCCATTGTCCTTGGCCTGACTTTTTCCGGAGGTTCTTCCTTGCCATATTTCCATTTCAGAAATCTTTTCCCGGTAACAGGGTAAAGCGCATAAATAAGGACATCTTCCGGATCTGAGGATAGATCCTTTACGTCTTCTTTGGCCTTGTCAAGTTCTGGTTCTAAAACTTCTGCAGGCCTGCATGTAATGGGCTTTTGTCCTCTTTTGTAATCTTTCAATGCTTTTTTTAGGACTTCCGGGTTGATCGGCACCGGCGTCTTGCCATAAAGACCGTAACACAGGTCTTTTGTCTGGGCTGTTATCATTTTATAGCGCTCTTTTTTATCATCAAACAGGACATTATTAATGGTCTGCGTAGCTATAATCTGGCTCATAGGGGTAACAAGGGGTGTTTGTCCAAGATCTTTCCTGACGTTGGGAAGCTCTGCATATACCTCATCCAATTTGTCGAGAGCATCCATTTCCCTTAACTGGCTTACAAGATTGGACAGCATGCCTCCGGGAATTTGATGTACAAGAACGTTTGTATCAATGATAGAGACTTTTGTATCATCCAGTAAATATTTATATTTGGGAATGATATCCTTTTCAAGGATTTTGTTAATAGCTGCAATCTGTTTGATATCAAAGCCCGTATCCCTGTTTGTTCCCATAAGTGTCATAACAAGAGGCCCGAGCGCAGGATGTGAACTGCGGAACCCATAAGGTGACATGCATGTACCGACTATGTCCACACCTGCTTCTATCGCTTTTAAATGAGTCATTGAGGCCATGCCCGAAGTGAAATGGCTGTGAAGGTGAATAGGAACAGATACAGCCGCCTTAAGCGCTTTAACAAGGGTATATCCATCATAGGGGGACATCAGGCCAGCCATATCCTTAATGCAGATACTATTTGCATCCATTGCTTCAAGCTGTTTTGCCTTTTTTACATAATATTCGAGGCTATATACTTCTCCTCCCATAAATTTTTCCGTCAGAGAATAGCAGATACAGCCCTGAAAATGTTTTCCGCACTCTTTGATAACAGAAACAACTGTTTCAAAATTCCGATAATCGTTTAATGCGTCGAATGTCCTGAATATATCAATACCGTTATGGGCAGCTCTTTCAACAAAAGCTTTGGCAACATCATCCGCATAATTTCTGTATCCCACCAGATTTTGCCCTCTGAGAAGCATGGAAAAACGGGTTTTTTTGATATATCTTTTTAATGTCCTTATTCTTTCCCAGGGATCTTCGTTTAAAAATCTGTGCATCGTGTCAAAGGTTGCCCCTCCCCAGATTTCTAAAGCCCAGAACCCGATTTGGTCCATCCTTTCGGCGATGGGAATCATATCTTCTGTCCGTCCCCTTGTGGCAAATAATGACTGATGGCCGTCGCGAAAGGTCAAATCCTGTATCTTAAGAGGATTTTCCGCTTTGGGTCGCTCTTTGTTGAAATCCATTGAGGTAATTTTTACTTGATTATGATCGCTCATATTAAAGCTCTCCTGTTGATATTGATCAAGTGACGACGTGATGACTCGACTACTTTATAAATTTTGATCCATGAAAGGCTTTCATCTGCATAAGGTTGCGCATCTGCATCTGTACCTGCCTGCCGCTTATGCCCCACAGCTTGGGTTTGATTGAAAGAACGGGCGCAGGTGCCTGAACCGGCTGCGTATATATTATTTCTTCCTCTTGCTGCATATATCTTGTTACCGCTGTTATTGCAGCAGCTATTTTTTTATTATTTCCATCCACATTTAATCTCCTGCAAGGAACCAAGAGGGGGCGCACTCAGTGCCTAAAACAACCCAAAAAGTTTTCCAAACATTCCAATTACTGCAACAAGGGAAAAAGAGAGTGCAAAAGTAAAAAGTCTTACAGTCAGATTACGGTTCTCTTTTAAGCCCCCATAAACCTTAACATCAATACGTTCGATAAGATTGTCTATTTTGTCTTCCAGCCGCTGGAACCTGTGATCCACCTGCTCAAAACGCTTATCTACTTGCTCAAAACGCTTAAAAGTATCGCCTTTAAAATCCTTTAGCTGATCCTTGATCTGTTCAAAACGCTTATCAGTATCGCTTTTAAAATCCTTTAGCTGACCCTTGATCTGTTCCTGGTTTCTTCTTGATTCATCAATTTGAACCTGTAAAAGATCAAATCGGCTGTCAAAATATTTTGTGTTAGGGAAAAAACCGGCGATAAGAGCCTGAAAATCTTGTGGTAATTTTATCTGATCCTGCTGTTTTACTTCATTTCCCATAATTATTTTTCCCCCTCCCTCTGATTTCAGACGTTTTGTCTTCCATCCACATTGCCTGGCAATTTCTTTCGAGTGGCCATTAAAAGCAATTAATCAAGATATTACCCCTTATGTTTTTTCAAAAATTCAAAATCACCCTTACTATCCGCTCCGCCGCCTTTCCATCCCATTTTTCCGGCGTTATGCCCTTTATTCCTTCGCCATTCAATATTTTTTCGGCCGCAGCAAGTATATTGTCCGGTTTATTCCCCACAATTATATTTGTCCCGATTTCGCAGGTAACCGGCCTTTCTGTATTCTCCCTCATTGTAATGCATGGAATACCCAAAACAGTGGTTTCTTCCTGCAAACCGCCACTATCGGTAAGCACCATTTTCGCATGCATATTAAGATGCAGAAAATCCAGATATCCAAGAGGTTCAACCGTCCATATCCCTTTCGCCCTGTTACCGCTTGAAAAATAATGAGCAAGCCCGAAAAGATCGGCCATCTTTCTCGTCCTTGGATGGATGGGAAAAACAATCGGGAGTTCCCTGGCAATTTGAGTTAATGCTTCTAAAATCTCCTGCAGAGTATTTTTATCATCCACATTGGACGGACGATGAAGGGTAAGCGTAGCGTATTTCCCGGGCTCAAGCCCAAACTTGTCTGCAAGATCAAGTTTCGCAGCTGCTTTTTTATGTTTCATCAGGGTATCAATCATTACATTGCCAACGAAAAATATCTTCTCCCTATGTATGCCTTCACGCTTCAGGTTATCGTTTGCAAAATGATCCGTGGTAAAGAGATAATCACACAAAACATCTGTACACAATCTGTTTATCTCCTCCGGCATTGACATATCTCCGGAACGTAGGCCGGCCTCTACATGAGCCACCTTAATTCCAAGTTTTTTGGCGGTAATAGTGCAGGCCATGGTGGAATTTACATCACCCACCACAATTATTAAATCAGGTTTTTCCCTGATGCAGACCTTTTCAAACTCGACCATAATTCTCGCCGTTTGTTCAGCATGTGAACCGGAACCTACCCCAAGGTCAACATCAGGCCTTGGCATGCCAAGATCCTCAAAAAAAGCCTTGCTCATCTTTTGATCATAATGCTGCCCTGTATGCACCAGCATCTGATCTATCCGGTCACGATGCCTGTGCATGGCCTCAATAATCGGAGCAATCTTCATGAAATTCGGTCTTGCGCCAACGATGTTTAAAATTTTCATAATAATAATTTTAGAATCAGCCGAAGAACCACGCGGAAAAACGCTGACAACACTTTATGTCTTTGTCCATGTATGGGTTCGCACAAAAACAAGTTCGCAATTTTAAGTGTTAAGGTTCCCATTTGACAATCTCTTCAAAAGGATATTTTATTCTAAGTGGACGTGATATGCGGTAGTATATAACATTTCATCTTATTTGGGTCAATAGCGGACTTGACCCATTTGTTTCTTGACTGGTGGGCATTGCCCAACTGCAAGTTGTTCCGTTTTAAGTTTGGCAGCCTATTAATATATTGACAAAATGAAAGCCAGGAGCTATCAGTTTGCCCGAAAGATGTTAAAAAACGTGACCAAAATAACTTGCGCAACTGTGCGTCTATCTGGGAAAGTTATTTTGTCCGCGTTCCCAAGGAGGATCTATGGATAAAAAAGTAACCGTTGTCGGAGCCGGCAATGTGGGAGCCACTACAGCACAGCGTCTAGCTGAAAAAGAACTATGTGATGTCGTACTGATTGATATTATTGAAGGTACGCCTCAAGGAAAAGCTCTTGATCTTGCGGAGGCAGCTCCGATTGAAAAACATGATGCAAATCTTGTCGGCAGCAATAATTATGAGATTTCAGAACAATCTGATGTTGTTATCATTACAGCAGGTATCGCAAGAAAACCCGGAATGAGTCGTGATGATCTTTTAAGCACCAATGCAAAGATTATGAAAAGTGTCACTGAACAGATAGTTCGATTTTCTCCTGACGCTGTCCTTATTATTGTAAGCAACCCTCTTGATGCTATGTGTCATGTCGCTTATAAGGCAAGCAATTTCCCCAGAAACAGGGTAATCGGCATGGCCGGAGTATTAGACTCGGCCAGGTTCAGGACTTTTATATCAATGGAGCTTAATGTTTCTGTTGAAAATACACACGCATTTGTTCTCGGCGGCCATGGAGATACAATGGTACCCTTGCCGCGTTATTCAACTGTTGCGGGAATACCTGTTACTGAATTACTTCCAAAAGAGAGAATTGATGCCCTGATTGAAAGAACCAGGAAGGGTGGAGCTGAAATTGTAGGTCTTTTAAAAACAGGGAGTGCTTACTATGCTCCGGCATCCGCGGCTGTAGAAATGGCTGAAGCTGTTCTTAAGGATAAAAAGAAAATTCTTCCTTGCGCAGCATATCTTGAAGGCGAATATGGAATAAACGATCTTTTTATAGGAGTTCCTGTAAAATTAGGCTCAAACGGCATAGAAGAAATTATAGAGATTACACTTACTGATGAGGAAAATGCATTTCTCCGGCAATCAGCCGATGCAGTCAAAGAACTTGTGAGGCTTTTGAAATAGGAGAGCAATTTACCGTTGCCGGTTCACGGTTCAAATAACGTGGACGAAATAACTTC
>DAOURZ010000358.1 GCA_030627475.1 Deltaproteobacteria bacterium
ATTTCTGCGCTTGCGCGCTTAGGAAGTGGGGCTTTAGCCCCGCCTTGCTGTGCAGTATTTTTGCGGGACTAAAGTCCCACTTCCGTGCAAAGGTGGCAAAAGCTACAACATGTAACTTATTGAAATTATTGACCCGTATTGTTTTGTAGGGATTGCCCTAAGTTGAGTGATTTGTGCAAAAAAATGTGCCGGGCTCTTGATGCAGCAAGGTCTGCAAAAAGGCGTAGGCATACCATTGGTGCCCTTAGGGCGAACTTGAAAGGAGGAAAAATTGAAATGAAAAAAGTGTTTCATATTTTAACAGCAATGTTATTTGTCTTTGGTTCAGTGGTCATGTGTGAAGCTACCGCCATATCAACTTCTGCCACGGGAAACCTATTCGGCGACAACTATGGCTACAGCTTTGTAATTACGAATGATAGTTCAGATAACACGGTTTTTCACGCTACATTGGAAAACACCTCTACCAGTACCTTGAATCCGCTGATTGATGAGCTTGCCTTCAATATTGAGGCGATTATGGATACCAACTTTTTCCTTCAAAATATAGAGCCCAATTGGACTGTTGCTGTTCCCGATGGTGAAGGAGTACAGTTTCAGTATGTTGGATCGGTGGGTAGCACAGAAAATAAACTTCAAAAGAACCAAGCTCTGACTTTTGATTTTAATTTTGTGGATAGTTTTTTACTACCATCGAATCCATTTGATATATGGCTGGATGCTAAGGAGTCTTATGGAAAGGGACTTGGTGGCGGTGAAGACTTCGGCCAAGTGGCTGTGAGCTTTCAAAGACTTGGAGGTGAGGATAGTGATGAAAGTGACCTGTTGGCATCTAATTGGGAAGGCGGTGCTGATCCCCAATATGTCATCCCCGAACCCGCTACAATGCTGCTTCTGGGTAGCGGATTTATAGGGATTGCGTTTAGCGGCAAAAAGAAGTTCAAAAAAAGAAACGGATAGTTTGTGCAAAAATGTAAAGGGACAGGAGGTTTGCTGTCCCCTTTTTTTACTTTATCAAGTGGTCAGGTTGTTGATTTGTCAATTGGTTGCAATCTTTTTCCACTCAACGGCTTGACCATTTAACTGATCTTTGTAGTAATAGCTTTTTTACTTATAGACTGTTATTCTTTCTATTCCAACTTTTCCTGTAGTGTCATATGCCCTTATTCCAATTGTATGTGATCCGGATGACTCCTTTCGAACATTCCAGTTAAGGAGCATAAAAAAAGAGCTTACAGCCTTATTTTGCCGCAAACTCTTTATATTATGTGGTAGGCGCGATTGGATTTGAACCAACGACTTCTACCGTGTCGGGGTAGCGCTCTCCCTCTGAGCTACGCGCCTATAATTTTATAAAAGCCGATAACACTATTTTTTTTTACTGTCAATGAAAATGAATTTTCTGTTATTCTTAAATGATTTCACATAAATCCTTTATTATTTTAATAACTATTTTACGGGTCTTTATGAATCGTTTTTTCCTGAAGCCAGGACGCCACTTATACGTTGACAGTTCATCGGAAACGACAAGAATACTTCCTGTTTCTATATTGCGAAATCTCCCGACTGTGAAGAGCGCAGAAAGTTCCATGTCAACTGCAAGGGTATCCTTTGCCTGGTAATAATCAATTTTCTCCCGTGTCTCTCTGTATATAGCGTCAGTAGTCCACACAAGGCCATCATGAAATTCTATCTTGTTCTTATTAAGGATGTGCTTTATCTTTTCTACAATCAGAAAAGACGGCTTGCTTCTCAGGCTTTCATTCGCAGTGTAATGCTTTGATATGCCTTCATCAATTATTGAATCCGTGGGTACTACAATATCTCCTATCTTAACCTTCGGAGAAATCGCTCCGCACATCCCGAAAAATATAACTTTACGGGCACCCCAGGCAATAAGTGTTTCTAAAAGCATCACAGCATAAGGCGCGCCTATTAAAGGGCCTGTCACAGATAAACTTTGCTTACCTGAATCCCCTACATATACTTTACTCATCATGAGTCTGGTAAAATTTTTTTCACTCATATTGAGTAGCCTGCAAAAAAACCGAATATCCTTAACATCTGCCATCAATACAGCGACTTGTCCCAGATTCGGAGAATTTTTGCTTTTTAAAGGCTTTATTATTGCATTATCGTATGGCATCTCAGGTTACAATTATTCCGGCTTTGCAATGCTAAAAAGTTCATCTTTAACTTCATCAATAATATC
>DAOURZ010000048.1 GCA_030627475.1 Deltaproteobacteria bacterium
ATTGCATTTTTCAATGCACGAACAATTAATTACCCTATTCTTCTTTTGATTAAAGGAACGAGGGAAATCGCAAAGGGCAAATTTGAAAAGCATATAACACTATCTTTTCCTCCCGAAATAAAAGAATTGGCAAATGCATTTAATCTCATGTGCGACCGTTTAAAAAAGATTGATGAGATAAAGGCGGATCTTTTTTCCAACATATCGCATGATCTCCGTACCCCTTTAGCGATAATAAGAGAATCAACAAGCTTGCTCCTTTTTAATGGCAAATCTACACAATTTTCGAAAAAAGAGTGTAAGCTTATTAGTATTATAGAGGAAGAGTGTGAGAGATTAATAAAGTCTGTAAATACTATTCTTGACATCTCACGAATGGATGCAGGAATGACCGATTATAATATGGAAAAATACAACCTTTTTCATCTTATAGGAAAAAGCGTTTCAAATATAAGACCTATTGCCGAAAGCAAGGGAATTAACCTTGAAGTAAACATTAGCAGCAGCTTGCCACCTGTAAATATAGACGGAGAAAGAATAAGCCAGGCGCTTGGCAACCTTTTAGGCAATGCCATGAAATTTACAACGCAAGGGGGAAAAGTGACGGTTGGCGCTACTTTAAAGGACGCAGACACTGTGGATCATCTTTTGCACAATAAAAAAAAGTTTGTTGAAGTTTCCGTATCAGACACAGGCTGTGGAATTCCGGAAGAAAATATTGAGGAGATATTTGACAAATTTAAAATGCTCCATGGTAAAGGGACAGGATTGGGCCTGTATATAGCAAAACATATTATTAATTCCCATGGGGGTGATATATGGGTGAAAAACAAGCAAAAAAAAGGAAGTATCTTTTCTTTTACTCTACCTGTTTTCTAACGATCCTTTTACTGGGGATAGGATGTACCGCTACCTTAAACTTCCAAAAGAAACAACAAACGGAAGAATCCCTTGAAAAGGGAGAGAAGTTTTTAATCAAAGGAAGGTATACGGAGGCATTGATAGAATATGAAAAAGTCTTAAGGCTTTTTCCCAAAGTTTCGCCGGGAGATAACGCTCTTTTTAATATTGGTCTTATCTGGCTTCATCCTGACAATCCTCAAAGAGATTATGAAAAATCGTTAATATCTTTTCAACGTGTTATCCACGATTTTTCACAGACAAGGTTGAAGGAAAAGGCTAAGGTGTTGAGCTATGTTGTCGCTAAACTTATCCGAAGCGAAAATAATATCAAAAAGTTCAAAGAATCGGCCGATTTTTTACAAAACAAGCTTCAAAAAGAGAATGAAAAGCAAGCAAAGACTCTAAAGAAACAAATAGAAGAGCTTAAAGAATTGAAAAAAAAAATAGGAAAATTGAAAGAACAGCTAAGGGAATTGAAAGAGATAGATATAGTAATTGAAGAAAAAAAAAGAGACAGAGAATAAACAGGTGGCAAAATAATGGCTGGAGAACATATACTTATAGTAGATGACGACAAAAACATGTTAGAAATTTTAAGGCTCAGGCTTGAGACCGAAGGGTATAATGTCACAAGCACAAAAATGGCAAAAGATGCTTTAACTATGGCAAAAGATGAGTTGTTTGACCTGGCCCTGGTCGATCTGAAACTATATAGAAATAACGGTATTGCATTAATGCAGAAGCTGCTCCGGTTATCTCCTGAAATGCCAATCATCATTCTTACCGCTCATGGAACGATTGTGACTGCGGTAGATGCAATGAAACAAGGCGCCTATAGTTATCTCACTAAACCGTTTGTTGGGCGGGAACTTTGCCTTCAGATAAAAAACGGTCTGGAGAAAAACAGCCTTTCCAGAGAAATAAGAAGGCTAAAAGCGCTGGTAGGGGAAAGATATGGGTTCAAAAATATCATCGGAAAAAGCAAAAAAATGCATGAAGTTATGGAACACATATCAAGAACAGCAGAGATAGACTCTAGTGTATGTATTTATGGAGAGAGCGGCACCGGAAAAGAGCTTATAGCTAAATCTTTGCATCTGTTAAGCTCCAGAAAAGACAAACTTTTTGTTGCAATAAACTGCGCCGCTATTCCGGAGGGTCTTCTTGAAGGAGAGCTGTTCGGTTACGAGAAAGGAGCATTTACCGGAGCCGTCAGGAATAAAAAAGGTTTTTTTGCCCAGGCCGATGGAGGAACTATATTTCTGGATGAAATGTCGGAAATGTCAGAATCAATGCAGGTAAAACTTCTCCGAGTATTACAGGAAAGGGAGTTCTATCCTTTGGGATCAGAAAAACCGATAAAAATAGATGTAAAAATAATAGCGGCTACCAATAAAAACCTTGAAGATGAGGTAAAAAATGGTAATTTTCGTGAAGATCTTTTCTACCGTATCCATGTGATACCCATCTATATCCCACCTTTAAGAGAAAGGAAGGAAGATATACCACTTTTGGTAGATCATTTCATAAAAAAGCTTGCCGTAAATATGAAAAAAGAGGTAACGGGGATATCCACACCTGCCTTACAAAAACTTTTGTCTTATGAATGGCCTGGCAATGTGAGAGAATTAGAAAATAGTATTGAGTATGCTGTAGCCATGACAACCAAAGATATAATTGGTGAAGATTTAATTCTCCAGACAAAAGCTGTAGAACAGGGCGAGTTAAAGCAACTAAAGGAGGCCAAAAATGAGTTTGAAAAAAAATATATTTCTAACCTTATTTCTCTTACCAAAGGAAATGTAAGCGAGGCGTCAAGGCTTTCCGGAAAATACCGGTCTGATTTTTATGACCTTTTGAAAAAACACAATCTAAAGATAGCTGATTTTAAGCCTGATATAGCCGCAAAAAAACGCAACATGCACGAAAAATAGACTTTACATTGTGATCTGTAATAGTGTATGAAATAACCTCTCTATATAAAAAATATAATATACAAAAGGTTAGGCATCCCGGTCTAATTTTATCCTCGTATGCCTGTAGTAAAATTCCTTCACAAGCATTCGTTGCAGCAGTGGTGTTGCAATACTTAAAATCCATAAAAATTAATCAGTTAGTTTAATTAATAGTTGTTTGGTATATCTTTTGCATTACTTTAGCCTGATTTGCGGATGACAAGCCAAGCCTGATATAGGCGCAAAAGAATCTTGTCTGAGCTATTTTATACAACCATCAATCTTTGTATCTTAAAAAGTCGGATGGAGGTGATGTATAACCGTAATACGTTATAATGGTAAGGTTAATTATTGAGAAACCCAACATAAAAAATTCAAACAAATGCTTAAGGAGTTTACTAATGAAAAAATTGGTATCTAAGAAAGTAGTGTCCATACTGGTTGTTGCACTGTTTACGATTTGTTTTTGCGGAGTAGCAGTTGCAGAAGAAACAGTTAATATAGTTCAGATAAAAGGAGCAATTAATAACATAAGTCTTGATACCGGTCAAGTAGAGGTGGTAGACGAAGCAGGCAAAATATTAACTGTAACCGCAACCCCGGATATAGATCTCAAACCCTTTACTGAAGGTGATAAAGTAATCATAGAATGTAGTGATAATATTATTAAATCTATTGTCATGCAGCACTAAACAAAATTGGATGCTGTAAAATAAATAAGTTATACACACACTTGAGTCTCTTGTGGAAACACATTAAATACGTGCGCTTATATATTGAGTATAATGATATTTGCTCTGTAGATTGGCGTAGTTTCTGTGAGAGACTCACTTACCAGCCATAGAGCCAAACTGGTGGAAGGTGTCCCGCTTTAAGTCAGTAGTTACATCTATGTCATTTAGATGAATTGAGAAATGTTTTAAAAACACTCTGTTTTTATTGCAAAAATTTTTAATTGTTTTAAATTCTGTCACTTTGCTTTTTATGAATGAAACAAGTATGCCGTCAATATCGTATTTCGAATAAAGATGTTCCATATCATTTAATGTGCCGAGGATTGGATATCCTTGAAGCTTTTTGCCAACTTTCTTTTTATCGTCATCAATAAACCCAACCGGCTTAAGCTTGAGTTTTTTGTTGTTGAGGATTTCACGCAGTAAAATTTCACCACCTCTTCCCGCTCCGTAGATAATAATTTTATCACCGCTTAAAGTTTTACGCTTTACTGTATCAATAAAAAGCTTGAAGGAACCTCTGGTACCAAGCAGAAAGCCGGTGGTCAACAGCCAGTCAATCAGAAATATACCTTTTGAAAAATCTTCAAATCGATAAATAAAAGTAACTGAGCCGACCGATAAGAGCGTCCCGATAAGAGATGCCTTAAGGTATACCAAAACATCATTGCTACTCATGTAACCCCAGATTGAACGATAGATACCCATCCAAAAAAAAGCTGCAAATTTGCAAACAATAACTGCCGGCAAAGATCTAAGAAATACCTTGAAGTAAAAACCAAACACCTCAGAGCCAAAACGCAGACGATAAGACATGTAATACGCAAAGGTAATCAGGCATAAATCAAGTATTACGAGCAGAATTTGGCGTTTGTAAGTAAGCTCAATCAGGATTGGTGTATAGGGTTTATCCCTTAAAAGAGAAAATTCTTTTTCAGGATAAACACGCAACTGGGCAAGATATATCCCCATCAGCGCTATTGATATAATTGCTGGAATGATAACGATCGGTGAAGTTAACGTATCGGTTCTTGTTACAAATACGGCCGACAACCCGGAGACTATTGCGATGCCATAAAGAAAAATAACAGCACTCTTTTCCTTAAAACCCATTAGAACCAAACGATGAGACGTGTGGTCTTTTCCTCCGGTTGAAGCTTTTCGTCCACTTAAGAGACGGATGGAGGTAACAAGAGTTGTATCGAAAATCGGAACCATAAGTAATAAAATCGGAACGATGTAAAACGACAACATGTTCAAGCCGGATGCTTCTGAATTATACAGGCTGAGCATGGCAAGAATAAAACCGATCACCAAACTGCCACTGTCTCCCATAAAAATAGAAGCAGGATTGAAATTATAGATCAAAAAAGCCGCCAACACTCCGGATAAAATCATAGCTGTACATGCGGCTTCAGGTAATCTTCCATAAAACATTAATGCCAGAAAGAATGAGGCGATAAAACCGATTCCGGTGCAAAGTCCGTCCATGTTGTCAATTAAATTGAAGGCATTAGTTATACCGACAATCCAGAAAATAGTCACCATAGTATCAAGTGTCAGAGATGTAAACCAGTGAAGGCGAAATCCCGGGAATACCGCCATGGAAGCAACCATTATCTGTCCTACCAGTTTGGTATGGGGCTTGATGTTAATAAAATCATCCAGAAGTCCAAGAATAAAAAGCAGTGTCATGCCAATCCAGATTGTAGCTCCTATGGAAGGCAATCCGGCAGAAACTGAATTTCTAAAAATATGAGGCAAGATGTTCGTAAAATCCGCAACAAAAAAAAGGGGAATGGCTGTACCCGTATAAATAGCGATTCCACCAAGGAGAGCAGTCGGTTTTTTATGCCAGCGCTCCTTGGCAGGATAAGCCATCCATCCGTTACGAACGGCAATTATCCTTATTAAAGGCGTAAATAACAGACACAAAAGAAAGGATATCAAGATAAGAAGATATGGGTTTAATAAAATCATAATTTTTCGTAATATTTCACTTCATAAATGCAATAACCTGTTTTAGAATTTCATCCAGATTGGTTTTTGGATCAAAACCAATACACCGGTTGATTTTATCAATACCCGGTACCCTGCGCAACATGTCTTCAAAATCTTTTCCAAAAGCTTTTTCATATGGAATAATTTCAACTTTAGATGTTGAGTTCGTAGCTTTAATGATTTTGTTGGCAAGATCAAGTATTGAAACTTCTTCTGTACCGCCGATATTAAATACTTCACCGACAGCGTTGTCAGCTTCAGTTAGCCCTATCAAGGCATGAACCACATCTTTTACATAGGTAAATGTGCGCGTCTGTTTGCCGTCACCATATACAGTCAATGGCTTATTGTGCAGTGCCTGGGATACAAATCTGGGAATTACCATGCCGTAAGCGCCGGTTTGTCTGGGCCCAACCGTATTAAAAAGGCGCACAATAACGACCTTGAGGCCATGAGTTCTGTGGTATGCCAGAGCGGTAAATTCATCCATGAGTTTTGAAGCCGCATAACTCCACCGAAATTTGCTTGACGGTCCATATATGACATTATCGCTTTCAACAAGAGGGGCGTGAAGATGTTTGCCATAAACTTCTGACGTAGATGCAATGATCACCTTTTTTTTAAATTTGTCGCACAATTCCAAGACCTTTTCCGTTCCCTGGATATTGGTACGAATTGATTTTAAAGGATAATCCAGAATATACTGCACCCCCACAGCCGCCGCCAGGTGCATGACAACATCGCAAATACCGGTCAATTCCAACATAAGATCATGATGCAAGATAGTATTAATATGAACAAATAATCTATTTCTAAATCTCTCATTTTCCTGCAAGTGCCGGATATTTTCAAGAGATCCGGTAGACAGGTCATCAATTATATAAACATCGTCTCCCTGTTCAAGATATGCTTCAGCAAGGTGTGATCCGATAAAACCAGCTCCGCCTGTTATCAAAATTTTCATTTTATGGTCCCTTTACATTATTATAAATAATATTAACGATTTTAATGTAGCCACCGTTCTCGCCACATTTCCCACATCAAAAGCGCCCAAAGCTGATATTGGCGATTAATCCTTCCGGAAAGGTGTTCTTTAATCATTCTTTCAACAATTACATGATCAAACAAGCCTTCTTTTTTTAAACGCTCAGAAGAAAGATAATCTAAAAGAAGGTCTTTCAGCTCTTTACGCAACCAGAGACCTATCGGAACCCCAAAACCCATTTTGGGCCTTTCAAATAATTCTTTTGGCACATATTTAGCCAAAAGCTTTTGAAGAATATACTTGCCTGTACCATCTCTGTATTTAAAATTTTCAGGCAATGATGCAGTATATTCCACTACCCGATGATCAAGAAGCGGCACACGAATCTCAAGGCTTGCAGCCATGCTGGCTCTGTCAACTTTTGTTAACATGGCATCAGGCAGATATGTTTTTTGATCAACCATCATAAGCCTGGAAATAATTTGTTGTCCTTCGGTTTCTTTGAACGTCTTTTCATATTGACTCTTTGGAAGTTGTTTTCCGACAAGTGACAGCAATTCTTCTTTTGACCAGTAACAAATGGCCATTCTGTACAGCTCTGAAATTGATGTTTGATTTAGCATTCCTGTCAGTTTTTGCCATTTATCGGGAAAATTTGCAACTCTAAATGGTTGAGGTAAAATATCCCTGAACGAAAGATAGCCTTTCTCTATCCGGCTTAATGGAATAGCTCTTAAAAAATCGGAAATCAATCTCCTGACCGGCACCGGAAAATATCGCAATCCTTTTGCAATGGATTTAGTGCTCCAGTAACGCACGTAACCTGCGAATTGCTCATCTCCACCATCTCCGGATAGAGCTACCGTTACATGAGAACGTGTGAGTTTATTGACCAGAAAAGTAGGAATCGCAGAGGAATCAGCAAAAGGCTCGTCGTACATTTCCGGAAGCATTGGAATAACTTCGATAGCCTCCTTTGGTGTTACATAAAGCTCTGTGTGATCTGTACCGAGATGTTTTGCAACTTTATCTGCCCATATAGCCTCATTGTATTCTTTCTCCTTAAAACCAATACTGAATGTACGAACAGGAGATGCATTTACTTTTTGCATCAGAGCAACGACAATCGAAGAATCAATTCCTCCGCTGAGCAGAGCACCCAGCGGCACGTCACTTATCATTCTATCTGAAACGGCCTGAGTAAGAATATCATCAAGTTGCTGTAATTTTTCGTCTTCATTAAGAGCTGAATTACTAAGCTCCACTTTCATCTCAGGATGCTGCCAATATTTATGGGTTTTTATAGTATTGTTCTCATAAATAAGAAAATGGCCTGGTAAAAGCTTAAAAGTATTTTTAAAAACAGTTCCTGGAGCTGGTATATATAGATAATGAAGAAAAAGAGGAATGGAA
>DAOURZ010000090.1 GCA_030627475.1 Deltaproteobacteria bacterium
GTTTTTCTATATCCTTACGCTGAAATAAATGTATGCGATCACCTGGGTAAATACGGTGAGGGTTGGCAATCTGGCTGTTTTCACTCCACATATAAGGCCACTGCCATGGTGTATTAAAAAACCGGTGTGAAAGATCCCAGAGCGTATCTCCTTTTCGGATGGTGTAGTAAACGCTTTTCTCAGCACAAAGAATAAATGGGAATGCAATAATTGCAGCAATCACGCACAAACACATAATTAACCGGAATTTTATATGATAATTCATAAAATACTCCAATTTCGGCAATGGTTCACCACAAATTTTCCCAAGAAACTTTTTTTATTCATCTATCCTATAGAAATAATTCAATACATTGTTTATCCGTAAGTTGTCAAGATATTCAATAATAAGGAAGTTAATTCGTCCACGTTCCTGACAAACAAAAAAAGCCCCTATGCTAAAAGCATAGGGGCTTTTTTTGTTTTTTGCTTACTATTGAATAAAATGAGTTTATTATGAACTTGTTACATCATGCCGCCCATTCCACCCATTCCTCCGCCCATTCCGCCCATTCCACCACCAGGCATGGCAGGAGCAGCAGCACCACCAGCATTTTCTTCCGGTTTATCAGCAATCATAGCTTCTGTTGTAAGCATTAATGAAGCAACGCTTCCTGCATTTTGCAGAGCAAAACGGACTACCTTGGCAGGATCCATAACTCCGGCTTTTATCAAATCTTCATATTGGCCGGTTTCTGCATTAAAGCCGAATGCTCCTTCGCCTTTCTTTACTTTATCAATCACAACAGACCCTTCGTAGCCGGCATTGTTTACAATCTGACGAAGCGGTTCTTCGATAGCACGCATAACAACTTTTACGCCAAGCTTCTGATCCGCTTTAATTTTCATCTTCTCAAGAGCAGGTATGCAGCGAACGAGTGCAACACCACCTCCAGGCACAATGCCTTCCTCAACAGCAGCACGGGTAGCATTCAATGCGTCTTCAACACGAGCTTTCTTTTCCTTCATCTCGGTCTCGGTTGCAGCACCAACATTAATGACGGCAACACCACCAATAAGTTTTGCCAGTCGCTCCTGAAGCTTTTCACGATCATAATCAGATGTGGTCTCATCAATTTGAGCACGAATCTGTCTTACACGACCTTCGAGTGCACTTCGGGCACCTGCACCGTCAACAATAGTTGTGTTATCCTTATCAATGTTAATGCGTTTGGCTTTACCAAGATCGGTTAGTGTAATGTTTTCCAGTTTAACTCCCAAATCCTCAGAAACAACCTGACCGCCGGTCAGAATTGCCAAATCCTCAAGCATGGCTTTTCTTCTATCACCAAACCCGGGAGCCTTAACCGCAGCCACCTGAAGTGTACCTCTCAACTTGTTAACAACAAGAGTCGCAAGGGCTTCACCGTCAATATCTTCAGCAATAAGCACAAGCGGTTTGCCCATTTTGGCTATCTGCTCAAGGACAGGCAGCAAATCTTTCATATTGCTGATTTTTTTCTCATTGATGAGTATGTAAGGCTCTTCCAGTGCGACAACCATCTTCTCAGGATCCGTCACAAAATAAGGTGAGAGATATCCGCGATCAAACTGCATACCTTCAACAACCTCAAGCGTAGTTTCCATGGTCTTGGCTTCTTCAACGGTAATTACACCTTCTTTGCCAACCTTGTTCATGGCCTCGGCAATAATATTGCCTATGGTTTCGTCATTGTTTGCAGATATGGTACCTACCTGTGCTATTTCGCGCTGTTCTTTTGTTGGATTACTGATGCTTTGAAGTTCCTTGACAGCGACCTTAACAGCCTCGTTAATACCTCGTTTTATAGACATAGGATTGTTGCCGGCTGCGACAAGTTTCTGTCCTTCTTCATAAATCGCTCTGGCAAGAACCGTAGCAGTTGTTGTACCATCACCAGCCATATCGCTTGTTTTGCTGGCAACTTCTTTAACCATCTGGGCACCCATGTTCTCAAACTTATCTTCAAGCTCAATCTCTTTGGCAACAGTTACTCCATCCTTTGTAACAGTGGGAGAACCCCAGGATTTATCAATAACAACATTTCTTCCTTTTGGTCCGAGGGTAACAACAACCGCATCGGAAAGAGTTTTAACACCATTCAGCATAGCTTCACGGGCTTTCGAGCTATAAGTTATTATTTTAGACATCTTTAATTTCTATCCTCCATTTATATTATAGTTTAATTATTCGATTACGCCAAGGACGTCATCTTCACGCATAATCAGATATTCCTCGCCTTCAATCTTAACCTCGGTTCCGCCATACTTTCCGAATAAAATCTTGTCGCCTTTCTTTATTTCCAAGGCTATTGTTTTTCCGTCTTCGCCCATCTTGCCTATACCAACAGCTACAACCTCTCCTTCAGCAGGTTTTTCTTTGGCTGTATCAGGAATAATAATTCCTCCCTTTGTCGTAGATTCTTCTTCTACGCGTTTTACTAAAATGCGATCTTGTAATGGTCTAAGTTTCATTTTTCAAAATTCTCCTTTTTTCTATACTGCATTATTTTTATAAAAATCATACATACGTTAGCAAATTAAATACAACTTTATTTCTCTGAATTTCAGTTAATAATAATTTATTTATTCTTTCAGACCACCTGAATTTGTTAAATAATATAAAAAAGACAGAGGGTGGGTTGACTATTATGAAGTTTTATTGGTGGTTTTGCTTGAATTATCTGTAGTTGCAGTTGCAGATGCAGATGTTTTTTTCTCCTTCTTTTTTTGAGCGCTACAAGAATCCCCGGATTTGTTTGCATAATCGGTTACATACCATCCCGTTCCTTTAAGATGAAAAGTACTTTGTGAAATAAGTTTTTGAAGCTTTCCTGAACAGTGATTGCATTTAGATAGAGGTTTATCAAAACATTTCTGTATTACTTCTTCAATCTTACCACATTCCATACATTCATATTCATAAATAGGCATCTCAAAAAACTCCTGAATTTAATTGTTCGATCATATAATGAAAGCTTTGCAAATCCTGTATAATAAAACCGAATTTAATTTTCATCTCTTAAGTTTTATATGTTAAGCGCTTTTTTTGTGTTGTCAAGAAGTAACGTTCTGTGTTTTTCCTTGACTTCAGGAATTGTGCAAACTATCAAAACCTACACTATAATTATAAAATTTTAACACATCCGTAAGTCCTGAAAATCTAACTGTTTTAAGGATCTCATGTGTTTTTTCATGAACACGGGCCTCTTCTGCCATTCTTTCTTCAGATGAAGCATCAAAGCTTTGAAGGAACTTGCTGAATCTTGCTATATGAATTAATTCATGAACAATAATATATAAAATAAATGAAAATTGTTTCATTTCGTATAATTGTTCCAGTGTTGCAAGGATAGAATGATCCTGAAGACATATTTTATAAAAATCATAAGTTGAAGAACCAAGAAAAGTATCTTTTCGCTGTCCCTTGTACCGAATAATTTGCGCATAATGGCCGTAAACTATTTCATCGGGATTAAGGGCAGCAAGAGTTTTGACATCGTACTTCCTGTGAAGCCACTGGCTGGCAGACATCTTGTAATGGTTACTAACGAGTTCTTCAGCTATCTCAACAGAATCGTTTACAATTTTTATCTGATCCGCGTTGAACGTTCGGAGTTCTTTCATTTTGAAAAGTTCTTTTATAAAATGGTGGACAAATAAATACAAAAAATGGTATAAAGTTTTTTTATCTCAAAAAATCAGGAATGGAAACCGGATAATTTTCTAAGCAGGCACATAGATTTGGGTCAAATAAGGTTGGGGGAGGTGATTTGTTGGGTAATGTAATTAAAAAACGAAAAAAAAAAATGAGTAAACACAAACACAGAAAGCTTTTGGCTCGCACACGCCATCAGAGAAGGAAAGGCAAATAATGCTATACGTACTCTCTTCCGAAAATTAGAAAAAGCACCGAACTTTAAAAAGTCGGTGCTTTTTTTGTTTATCATTAGCTTTCTCAATCTTGTCACTTATACCCACTAAAATATTTAAAAAACTCTGAGTCGGTCGAAAGGACAATAGAGCTATCTTTATCAAGTGCTTCGCTGTATGACTCAAGCGTTTTGGTAAATGAGTAGAATTCCGGATCTACACCATAGGCTGCGGCAAATAATCTTGTCACCTCAGCATCGGCTTTCCCTTTTATTTCCTGGGCAACCCTGTATGCTTCTGAAGTAATAAGCTTTAAATCCCTTTCTTTTTCACCGAGAATTTTACGAGATTCTCCCACCCCTTCGGAACGAAATTTTTCTGCTATCTGATTTCGTTCTGCAATCATTCGAGAATAAACGCTTCTTCTTACTTGCTCTACATAATTAATACGCTTTATCTTAACATCAACCAGCTCAATGCCAAACTTTTCAAGTTTTGGTTTTGCCTGCTTCAGTATTCCCTCTGTAATTTTCCGCCGGCCGGTTTGTATAGCATATGCATCAGATCTTGTGGTCTCAACAATATCTTCCAGCCCTACTTCAAAAGTATCAAGCTCTCTATTGGTAGTTCTAACTGTTTCTATAAGTTTATAGGAACTAATAAAATTTCTAACAGCAGGACCGATAATATCATCAAGCCTTCCCTGAGCACTTATTAGATTGCTGACTGTCTGGAAATATTTAATCGGATCAACGATTTTCCACCTGGCAAATGTGTCAACCCATATATATGTTTTATCCAGAGTCGGTATCTGACCGGGATCCCCATCCCAGTGCAACAGGTTTTTGGGAAAATAGTTTGCCTGCTGAATAAAAGGGACTTTAACATAAAGACCAGGCTCCTGTTTAGGTTCGCCTACGACTTTTCCAAACTGGGTAACAACAACCTGTTCTGTCTCATCCACGATGTAAGCTGAAGAAAAAAAAAGCAACAGACATGCAATCGCAGAAATTATTAAAACAATACCTTTGGATTTCATTTTTTCTACACCGTTTTATTTTTTATTAAGATTAAGTAAAGGCAGTAAACCTTTTTGTTCGGCATCTATTATATACTTATGACCCAATTTTGGAAAAACATCTGCTATGGCCTCAAGGTACAGCCGCCTTCTTGTAATATCCTCTGCCTTGGCATACTCCTTATAAACGGCAACAAATCTTGAACAATCGCCTTTTGCGCGATTAATACGATCAAGAGCATATCCTTCAGCCATCTTGATGGTTCTCTCTGCCTCTCCTCTTGCAGCCGGAATCGCTTTATTATAATCCTCTTTTGCCTGATAAATCATTGTTTCTTTTTCCTGGACAGCCTGATTTACTTCATTAAATGATGGCTGTACCGCTTCAGGAACATTTGTCTTTTTCATCTCTATGGTTACAATATGCATACCTGTTTCCGACTTGTCCATCTCCTCCTGCAAAAGGTGTTGAGCTTCAGTGGCTATTTCCTGACGCTTTGTTATGACCTCATTAATGCTTCTGTCTCCGACTACAAGACGCATAGAGGCTTCGGACATATCTATAAGCAACTTGCGGGAATCCCGAACTTTAAATAAATAATTATATGGATCTTTTACTCTGTACTGAACAATCCATGGCGCTACACCAACATTAAGATCGCCTGTAAGCATAAGAGATACATTTTTGTTTTCACTACCACCGGATGCAAAAAGCTTTCTTGCTTCACCAGTTTGGGAACGGAAGCCAAATTCTTCTTTGTAAACACGTTTTACCTTAACCTTTGTTACTTTCTCAAGACCTGCCGGCAACTTGAAGTTAAGACCGGGCTGAGAAATACGAATATATTTACCAAATCGCTGAACAACTCCGACCTCATCAACTCCAACCGTAAAAAATGTAGATGAACCGAAAAACAGAGCTATCAAAATAATAATTAAAAACACGCCGCCCGGAAACTTGAACTGTTTGAAGTTTTTAAGAATTTCTTCAACTTGCGGTGGAACACCGGTTCCGCCTTCGCCCGACTGCTGCTTCTGTTGCTGTTTTAGTTTTTCCCAATCCCAAGTCATAGTTTTTTCCTGTTCTGCAAATTTAATCTTTTAAAAAATATCGGCATATTTCACACCCTGAATTTTCCCTCAATGGGGGGATAAAATGCCAGGATATCCATCAACAAACATTTTACATATTTAGTGCCTGAACGAAAACTGCCAATTTTTCCAATTTCTGCGTCAGGCGCAAATTTTAATCCTCA
>DAOURZ010000203.1 GCA_030627475.1 Deltaproteobacteria bacterium
GAGACACCCATGAGAGTACCGGTTGTTCCCATGCTTGCAACAATCATTGATACATTACCGTTGGTTTGTTTCCAGATTTCTTCGGCTGTTCCATGATAGTGTGCCAGGCAGTTGGCTTCATTATTGAACTGATCCGTCATATAGTAAGTATCCGGATTTTGCAGCGCCAGACGATATGCTTCCTCAATTGCACCATCTGTTCCAAGATGCCCGGGGGTCAGTAAAATTTCAGCACCACGTGCCTTCAGGATTTTTTGCCTTTCGGAACTTACAGCCTCAGACATTGTTAGCAACAGTTTATATCCTTTTACAGCACATACCAGAGCAAGTCCGATTCCTGTATTACCACTTGTCGCCTCAATAACCGTCTTGCTGTGTGTAAGTAAACCGGATTTTTCCGCTTCTTCAATCATATAAAAAGCGATTCTGTCCTTTATTGAACCCCCGGGGTTAAAATATTCCAGTTTTGCGAGTATCTTAACCTTTGGATTTGGGTTTAGTTTACTTAGTTCCACCAGCGGCGTATTACCTATGGCGGATAGGATAGAATGAGTCATCGGCTTTATATCAATCTCGCAGATAAAGTTTTTATTATGTCACTTTTGACTTGATTCTCATCATTTGATGCATCAATAATTCTGAATCTCAAAGGCGCTTTTCTCGCAAGCTCAAGGTAGCCAGCTCTTACTTTTTTGTGAAATGACAGAGTTTCTTTTTCAAAACGGGTTTCAAGGGCAGTCCTTGAACCATTTTCTATTTGTTTCCATGCGCGCATTAAGCCTGTTTCAGGTGGCAGGTCAAGAAGGATTGTTATGTCTGGTTTTAAATCTTCAAAGACCAATTCATGCAATCTATTTATAAGTCCTGTATCAAGTCCCCTTGCAAAGCCTTGATATACAACTGTGGCATCATAATAACGATCACATAAAACGGTTTTACCCGAAGATAAAGATGGATATATAACTTTTTTGATATGCTGAGATCTGTCAGCCATATATAGAAGAAGCTCTGTGAGAGAATCCATATTCTTGTTTTCAGGATCAAGCAGGATAGCCCGTATTTTTTCTCCGGTCCTCGTACCTCCGGGCTCCCGGGTTATAACGCAGTTCTGTCCTTTGCTTTGCAAAAATTCAGACAGATGCTTTATCTGAGTAGTTTTGCCTGAGCCTTCTATGCCTTCGAGTGTTATAAACATTTTAATTCGTTAAATTTTCTTTATTTCCTATGTAAAAAAAACGTTCCAGTAATCTGTGAAAGGAAGTCCATTTATTACCGGTGTCTTCGCTGGCAATAAATTCACGTATGCCGTTTACCTTTGAATCTATTTCGTCAACATAGTTAAGCAATACAGCCTCAATCGTTTTTGGCGGTTCAGGCGAACCAAAATCTCTTGTACCATGATGGCTAACAATCATATGTTTAATTAAAAGTGCCTGCTCATCAGGAAAATTTTTAATATTTTTGAGTTTTTCCTCAACCATCTGTACACCGATGACAATATGATTAAGCAGTCTTCCTTCGTCTGAATAATCTATTTTAACTTTATAATTGAACTCTCTTATTTTTCCAATATCATGCAGAATTGCGCTTGTAATAAGAAGATCCCTGTCAATTCCTTTATAGTGAGCAGCAATTTTATCTGCAAGTAGCGCCACAGACAGTGTATGTTCAAGAAGGCCGCCTATGTATGCATGATGCATTCTTTTTGCCGCAGGAGCTGTCTTAAATCCTGATACGAATTCATCATCATTCCAGAAAGCCTCAAGAAAATTTTTTAAATACAAGGTCTTAATGGTTTTAGTAAATTTTAACAGACGCTCAAACATATCGTCTCTGTTATGTCTGGATTTCGGCAAATAGTCTGAAGGATTAATTGATTCAGATGAGTATGTTTCTATATTCTTGATAATCAGTTGAAGAGAACCCCTGTATTCTGAAACAGTTCCCTTGACATGGGCAAAATCGCCGGCGGATATTTTTGCTGTTATAAGGTCGACATTATTCCACACAACGCCCTTTATAACGCCTGTTTTGTCTGAAAGGGAAATATTCAAGAAATTATTTCCATCTTTTTTCTGCGCCAGATTTTTTTCAGACAGCACAAATATATCATCGACGATATCACCTGCCTTAATTGAATTGATAAATTGTTTCTTCATTAAATATCACCGTTTGGTTACTTTGATATTGGTCGAGTATATGTACGATTTCTTAGATCAACTCTTTTATTTAGAGCCCGAATTTATTTAGAGCCCGAACGAAAACCATAAAATTTTTCAAGCTCAAGGAAGGCGTAAATTTTAACCGCAGGAATACATAAAGTATTTTGAGGATTAAAATTTATGCCTGACGCAGAAATTGGAAAAATTAGCAGTTTTCGTTCAGACACTATTTACTTGAGTTTTCGAAAAATAGTTTTCCATAAATCAGCGATGTCAGCACGAAACATGCTTTAAGTTACTTAAATACTAATAAATCAATAGGTTGTATCTTTTGATACTGACACTTTAAATTCTTTCTGTATTTTTCAATCTATTGTTTGTCGTTTTCGAAAACAGGAAGCAGTCGATTCGGTACGCTACGTGTATCAAAACAAAAATTTCTTATCGAAGTTAACTATCTGAAACAACTAAGCAACTATGGCTAACAGCCAACTGTTTATGCCAATCGACCAAAAGTTACGCAAACTATTTTTCGAAAACTCAAGTATATATTCTGAGTATAACTCAGCACCATATCTGCAAATACGTACCCCTTCAATTAAAAATGTTCCCAAAGGCAGCCCTTTTTAATATATTGATGGATATACATCAAATTATATATTTTTGAAAGAGGATATTTTTTCCGAGCCCTAAATGTTGTTGCAGAAACTGTCTGATTCTGTTTATATCAGCGAACCACCACAATAACCATTAATTGCAATTCCTTAGATTTTGTTTGATTGTGGAATTGTCATAGAGCCAAAATGGCGGAAAGTTTCCTGTTTTAAGTTGGTAGTTTATATTATCCTTCCTTAAGAAGTAGCGAATTTGCTATCCAAAATATCTTACTTTCAAATAAAATCTATAGCGTTAATTCACCTTTTGGCTTCCATTCAACAAATCTCTTAATAAAAAACCGAGCCCTCTGGATTCGGTTTTTTATTATCAGCCTATTTTCGTTATTGCTCGCAATATCAAATCTGGGCGGCGCGGCAACGCCTATTGGGGATTTCCCTGCAATTATCATCATGAAATCACAACTCATCTCATTTACTAATTATCTTACGTTTGCCTTTCCCCTTTTTTTCATTACTGCCATCGTAATAACCACCGTCCATATATTGTGGCTGCGAAGGTATGATTCATACGTTACAGCAAATATTTCATCCGCTGAGAGCCAGTTGAGTATTGAATTTCTTGGCATGAAATACCGGCATTGGCAAATAGCCTGGTCGAATCTGGCAATGATTGCTGTGGTGTTTGTTGGAATGTTCCTTGGGTGGTCTTTTCTGGCTCCTGACCAATACCCTCCGGAGTTCATAGCAATGTTCGGTCTGGGGTTAGGAGTCTTACTGGTTTTGTGCAATGGCAGCCGTCTCAGCCTTACTTGCAATATGGCAGCAATGATCAGAGTTGCGGCATTTCTATTCATTGCTGCCCTGGCCAAAGGGAATGGCATTCTTGAAATCATTGCGGAGGCTCTCCAAAGACGCATTGATGAACCATTGATGCTTCTTTGTTCAATTATGGTTCTGACTGCTTTATTGAGTGGAGTCTTTTCTGCCGGTCCTACTGCCACAGCCATGATACCTGTGTTCCAGCAGCTTGCTGAAGGCCCTCTTCAAACCCAGCAGCAATGGCTATTGGGTTTGCCGCCTCCATCTGCGCCGGCTCCAGCCTCTTTCTCTGGTCTGCA
>DAOURZ010000233.1 GCA_030627475.1 Deltaproteobacteria bacterium
CATAACATGAACGTATTCCTCCCGGAATAAGTTATTAAGAGGAATCTTGCCTAAATCATGCAATAATCCGGCTACAAAATATTCTTCCCTGTTTATAGCGGAAATATGCTTAATTGCAGCAATGCATCTGGCAGTTACCCCTACGCAAATGGAATGCATCCAAAAATCATCCATAGAAAAAGCCCGGGAAGATTCTTTTACACTTATGCTTTCCAGAACAGATGTACTTAATGCAAGATTTTTTACAGTATTAATCCCAAGCATAACAATAGCCCTGGTCAAGGAAGTAGCCTGGTTGACCATAGAATAGTAGGCCGAATTGATGAGTTTCAACACCCGTCCTGTAAGCACCGGGTCGAGTGAAATGACACGGTTCAGGTCATTAGGAGAAATATCCGGAGAGTTACAGATTTCCACAACTTTTGAAACCGTGGTAGAAAGGCTTGGCATCAGAAGAATATAGTCTTGTATCTGTTTTAAACGCAGTTTTTTGGTTATGGGGACATCAATCATTGTTGGACCATTGCCAGGCAATTACATGCAAGGCTTTTCATACTATCATATCGTTAATATTATATTTTGATATAACGTAATGAGATTTGTGTGTCAAGCAAGGATACAAGGGTTGTCAGTAGAAAATCAGGGGAAATGTTCCTGAAATTTATTTATATTTAGTCCTTTCTTTTTTAAAAAAGTCTTGACAGCCTGCTATTGTTAAATAAAATATCCTGCAATCCGGTTTGCACTATTATGGTATTTTTGCGTGAAATGTCGGGTCAGGGAAAATGCGGATTTTTTCAGATTTTAGGGGGTAAAAAATGATTGATAGAGAAATTAAGCTCAATAAAATTATAGATGGTATTGTACCGGTTGACAGGGAATGGATGATAAAAGCAAGGGAACGTACAGCTCAACTGGTTATGCCGCCGAGAGCTATGGGAAGGCTTCATGATATTGCTGAGCGGTTATGCGGAATATACAAGAATCTTAAGCCGTCTGTAAATCAAAAGGCTGTTTTGGTTATGGCCGGAGATCACGGGGTGGTTAATGAAGGGGTGAGCGCTTTCCCACAGAATGTTACCGGAGCTATGGTTATGACTTTCCTTAAAGGCGGCGCCGGTATAAATGCAATTTGCCGACATGTAGGTGCAGAGGTTTGGGTAGTGGATATGGGTATTATTCCTGACTTGGAGCCGGGTTCAATAGATGGAGGAGATCATCTTTTGGTGCATAAAATTGCAAAAGGAACAGCAAATTTTACAAAAGGCCCTGCCATGACATATCAGGAAGCTGAAAAGGCAATTTTAACGGGATTTAATCTTGCTACTGCGTTTTTTAATAAAGGCGTAGATATCTTGGGAACGGGCGATATGGGTATAGGCAATACCACTCCATCTGCTGCTATCGGAGCTGTGATTACCGGCAAGAGTGTGGAGAATATGGTTGGCAGGGGAACAGGAATAGATGACAAAGGGCTAATGAGGAAACGAAATATTATCAATTCCGGAATTCATGTAAATCAGCCGGACAGAAAAGACGGACTTGATATCCTGTCGAAAATAGGGGGATTTGAAATAGGCGGAATTGCCGGATGTATGCTTGCCGGTGCATATCATAGTCGTCCTGTTATGGTTGATGGTTTTATTTCAACGGCGGGAGCATTGATTGCCCATGCTCTTTGTCCGCATGTAATTGATTATCTTTTTGCAGGTCATCGCTCAGAAGAACCCGGACATCAAGCGATGCTGGAACATCTGAAGCTTGAACCCATTCTTGATCTAAGTATGCGACTTGGCGAAGGAACCGGCGGAGCGCTGGCAATGGAGATTATGGAAAGTGCTCTGAGAGTTTTTAATGAGGTGTTAACATTTGCAGAAGCCGGTGTTTCAGAAAAATAGATATTAGAAACGTGGCCCAAACCATGGCGTTTCCACTTTGCCTGGCTTTCACTTTCTCACTATGTTTCCAAAGGTCTATTTCGAGCCCGTTTTTTGACGGCTTTATTGGAAATCGTTAGATTTTACCCCTTAATTACTGCCATCGGCCGCAATTCCAACATGATTTCAACCAAATCAGACTGCTTTGCCATAACATCCGTGATGTTTTTGTATGCCCCGGCAGCTTCATCAAGGTCTTTTTTGCCACGAATAGAATGAATAATACCGAAATCATCAAGGCGTTTCTTTTCAGCTTCAAGGTTGAGTTCCCGTTGCGCCTGTTTACGGCTCATTTTTCGCCCTGCACCATGCGAACAGGAATGAAAACTTTCCGGATTTCCCTTTCCCTTTACGATATAACTAACTGTGCCTTGCGACCCTGGGATAATTCCGGTTTGCCCCTTCTGCGCCATTGTTGCGCCCTTCCTGTGAACCCATACGTTTGCTTGAAAGTGGTTTTCGAGTTGTGCGTAATTATGAGCGATATTTATCATTTCATCAAATTCAGTAAAGGGAGCAACGCTAATTACAGCCGCCATAATACGATCCATCATCAAGCGCCTGTTGGCAAACGCGAAATCTACACAGTATTGCATTTCGTCAAGATATGCCTTGCCGGCACTTGTATCGACAGGCAGAAATGCCAGCTCCCATTTTTTCGGGACAGCACTAAACCACTTTTCATTCGCTTTGTTTGCAACATCGTTGTAATGTTTGGCGACCTTCAACCCAATATTTCTTGAACCGGAATGAACCATAATCCAGACATGCCCGTCATTTCCTTTTTGGATTTCAATAAAATGATTTCCACCGCCAAGGGTGCCAAGCTGCTTTAGGGCACTATTGTACTCTTGTTCAACGATTCCATTATGGTGAACAATTTTTGGCATCAAGCATTCATCCTGTTTTACAAGTTGGTGTTTAAACCCGACAGGAATACTTTTTCTGATCAGACCCATAATCGTTTTCAATTCGTGAGTTTCAATTTCAGTCAAGGATGTTTTTATAGCACACATGCCGCAGCCGATATCAACCCCAACTGCATTAGGAACAATAACATCCCGCGTGGCCATAACACCTCCTATTGGCATTCCGTATCCTTGATGAGCATCTGGCATAATAGCGATATGCCTGAACACGAATGGCAGGTTGGCAAGATTCTTTGCCTGGGCCAAAGCACCATTTTCCATGTTATCAAGCCATAATTTAATTGGCCTGCTTTCTGTTGTTATTACCAACTCCATCTACATCCTATGTGTTGGCGTGGAAATTTTTGAAAAATCAGCAAACAGGCCGAACATATTTGCTATATTAACAAGAAGAGCAAGCCTGTTTTCCCGAATATCCTTATCTTCAGCCATAACCATAACTCCGTCAAAAAAATTATCTACGACGTTGCGTAGAGAAGCTATATCATAAAGAGCCTGGTCAAAAAGTCCTTTATCAAGATCATTAAAAATTTTGTTTTTAACTTCTTTGGATGC
>DAOURZ010000265.1 GCA_030627475.1 Deltaproteobacteria bacterium
ATATGGTCAGGATCGGGACACCAGGGTCAAAACTGCAGTTTCCTGGCTGCTAAGATGCAAATAGTGTAACGCCTCACCCCGCAATTAGTGACGAAATAGTGTAACGTTTCAATCATACCCTGCCGCCCAGTAATTATAATCCTCCTATCTCGCTTATCCTGCCGTAATATCCTGCCAAAAATCTTTGATTTACTATCCAGCTGATCAAGCCGCTTGCTAACATATCATTTTTTTCTATCGTTCCATTCTCAAACGAATTTAAAAGAAGTTAAATTTTGGAGAATAGACAATGGCGAACTCATGCAAAAAACGGCCATGCTGTATCTGTCGCAAATGGTTCCAACCTGACGTTCGGCAAAAAGATCGGCAGAAAACATGTGGCCGTTCTGAATGTAAATCAGAACTTCACCGCAGAAATTGTCACGAGTGGAACAATCGCAATAAAGAATGCTTTGCCAACAATTATTTGGGTAAAAAAATAGAACAAGTAGAGGAAAAAGAACCAGAAGAAGAAAAAAAGGAGCCGCCACCTGTACTTCCTTCAAAAGCAGGGAATGTAACCCTACCAACTTCTCCTTTTATTCTTCCCAATGAGATTATTATTAATGAATATGGGGTGAAAGGTCTGGTTATCATCCATTACCTGGCAAGAAAATTTGTTGCACAATTCCCCTGTCGAAACTGTGGAGTTCCATAGTTGCCTAGCAATCTGATGGTGCAATTGCGGGCAGACTAATCACCTTGGTAGTTTAAGACGCATCCTATACGTTAATACGCTGTAATTACAATAAATATGAGACGACTAATCAGGCGGTCACTTTAAGACGCATCAATATAGTTAACAAGTGGTAATTACAGGATATCCAAGACAAGTAATCCTCGTGGCGATTTAAGACGCAATCGAATGTTTTTGCAGGCTCGATTATAAAATTGAGCTTCATGTCTCTTCAAAGGATGAAGGGAAAAAATGTTCATAACCACCATGAGGTAAACCGTGAAAAGATTTTCATCCAGTGAATTATTTGAACTACGAAATGACATTCCCATTGAGATCCTGATTGAAAACATATTGCAGATGCCATCCAAAACCAGTGAAGGAGTTTTTCGTGTTCTGTGTCCGAGATGCAATGAATTCCAGACTGGAATAAATCCAAACGTAAATCTGATGAGATGTTTCAGGTGCGAAAGGAATTTTAACGCCATTGACCTGGTCATGGAGGTTAAGGACTGTGGGTTTACAGATAGTGTGTTGTTTTTACGACATTTACTTGGGAAAAGCTCAAATCATGATACCACCTGTTACGATCACTCTTGTCAGGATATGCAGCAATGCAACAAGACAGGTTGAAACACTTGGAGGATATTATCGCAGGCAATCAATATCGGTTTTATGAAATTGGGCAGGCACTTAAAGAAATACGTGATTTGCGTCTTTACAAACTGACTCTATTTAACACTTTTGAAGCATATGCCAGAAACCGTTGGGATATAGGCAGATCTCAGGCTTATCGGCTTATTGACGCCTATAGCGTTATTAACAATCTGTCCCCGATTGGGGACAGATTGCCCGGTAATGAAACACAGACCCGGCCACTGGTATCATATTCCCCGCCAGAACAACGGAAGATATGGAAAGATTTCTTAAATACAGGGGTGGAGATTACAGCACGTAATATCAAAACATTTATCAACGAGCGTAATACAAAGGAAGACAGCACCCCCGATCGTACAGATCTGATAAGCGATGAATATATGGCTGCTGTTCAGGAGCTGCTGGGGCAGATTCGATATGCACAAAATGATCATTGGCACAATACTTCACGCCAGACAGCATTACTATGGCATCGGGTTATGCAAGAAGCAATAGTCTCCAGGGGGGCAAGTAATGGAACTGACACTTGATGAACGGTTTTATCTGCTGCTTCACAAAAAGATCATGGACAAGAAAGGTTCAGCAAAACGACGGGCAAAAAAATATTACAAAGATCAATATCAAAAAAACGGCATTATCCCAGAGCCTCTTTTGCTTGCAGAAAAAGGCATTATGGAAGGGAGAAAATGCAGTGGCCGCCCTCGTTCTCTTACTACACGGGTTCAAAAACGCTTTGTGCAAATGGTGGAGAACTCCTGCGACAACTCAAGTCAGGGATTTATTTTTATCACCCGAAAGGCGAGGACTATAAAAAATTATCATCACTGGCTGGAGGAGGAATTTAAACGACCAATTTCTTTGTCCGCACTCAGACGTTGTGTCAAACGGGAAAATCTTCAAACATATCTGAATAAACCTGACTTCGAAGACGAGATCCCTGAGAAATACTGCTTCACACCAGAACCGGTATTTGACTTGATTCAGATGGATGGTTGTGTCTTCCGCTATTTTAAAATCAAAAACGACAAGGGAAACTGGCAAAAACCAAACGTGATTGAATTCTATGATACCGGTTCACGGTACATGTTTGTTCTTGATGCGTATTTCTCCGAGAGCAGCTTGAACTCGGTTGATCTCTTCCGTCAGTTTTTACTGAGTACAGTTTTTCCTCACAAGAAAATTCGTATCAGGCCTGATAACGCCAAGGGATTTCTTAACCTTAAGCGAGTTTTTAATGCTTTAAATCTGAGCCATTCAGTACCGGGAGGATTTTATATGGAGCCTGATTTTGCCAGGATTAACGCAGCAAAAGAAAAGGCACATCTGGAATCATCTCATCGCAGTCTTCATAACTTCGAGATCCGGATCATAAAAACATTTGAAGACCGTATCATAAAAACGGAACCCGGCTATTCATTCGCCCATGGAAAAAAGGATAAAATAACCGTAACTTTCCTCGACATCACCCTTGCTGATTTGAAAAACAGCGGGCTTATAAAAGCATACCGCCATGAACATAACAGCAAAAAACATTATTTCTCTGAAAACGGAAAAACAAGTTCCTGGGTACCGGGTCAGAAACTTGCCGACTATTTCAAGGAAGCGGTTGATACACTCTCCTTTTCTCCGCAGCAGGTAAAAGAGTTTGTCAAATACGGCTTCAAAAAAACAACAGCCACCGTATCAAAGAAGAAAACAATCAGATATGACAACCA
>DAOURZ010000184.1 GCA_030627475.1 Deltaproteobacteria bacterium
AATAAATTAGGATGGATTCCATGTCAAACGTTTTAGTTTATTTGATTTATTACGCAAGGCAGAGCAGCCGGACAATTCGGAAGAACCCAATATCGTGGCATTTTGTTGCCACTATACAGCTTATGCGTGTTCACAGGATCTGGAAAATCTGTCCAGATTAGGATTCCCGGATAATGTTCACGTGGAAATAGTTCCATGCAGTGGCAGTATAAGCATAAGCCGTTTATTGAAAGCATTTGAAGAAGGAGCAGATGGTGTTTATGTAGCCGGGTGTCTGGACAATACCTGTCACAATATTACAGGAAGCCAGATTGCATCGAATAGAGTAAATTATGTAAAAAATGTTCTTTTACAGTTGAACTTAGATCCTTCTCGTATTAAGATGTATATGATTTCCCGTGAATCAAATCAGGGATTTATTGATGTAGCAAGGGATATGACTGAACGAATCAAAAAATTGAATCTCCGTTCCTGATAGTTTTTTGGAACATATTTTGGTTACGTTTGACATAGGTGAGGCTGCGGAGTTATCCCCGTTCAAATTCATTTTTGGGACCCGGAAATAAATAATATACCAAAATTGCGCAGGATTTTTTGTTCATCTTCAAGGCGCGGCTGAAAGCGCATATCAAGAAGTTTCAACGCCGAAGATGGGTAAAAAAAACAAGATGGTATGTCCTTTGTTTTTATGTCTCTTACATCATAGTGAAGGGGCTTTTTTTAAAATTGATAGTAAGTAATAGAGACCTGGATCCGGCGTTTAAATTTGAAATAGCCAATGTTCCGGGGAATGAACTTGTCAAACATTGTTTTACATGTGGGGCATGTGTTGCAGCCTGTCCTGTTAGTAATACCTGTTCCGGATATGATCCAAGAAAAATTATACATATGATTATTCTTGGGCTAAAAAAACGAGTCCTTTCCTCTGAAAACATTTGGTATTGTTCTCACTGCGGATCCTGTAGATTTTCCTGCCCCCAGGGTGTCCACCTGAGCAAACTTATGGATACCCTGCAGACTATAGCTGTAAGAGATAATTATGTTGCTGCCGATGCATTTAAAAAGTTTGGGACTGCTCCCTGCAAAGTTGCATGTCCGGCACATATCAGCATTCATGGATTTATTGGAATGATTGCAGCGGGAAGATACAGAGATGGCCTTAAACTAATCAAAGAGGAAATGCCTTTCCCCTCTATTTGCGGTCGTATATGCCAGCATCCGTGTGAAAATAAGTGCAATAGGGGAAAAAGGGATGAACCGGTTGCCATTAAGTATCTTAAGCGATTTCTATCTGATACCGACCTTGCAGAAGACATTAACTATGTTCCTGAAACAGAAGAAACAAAAGAAGAAAAAGTGGCTGTTATCGGTGCCGGCCCTGCTGGTTTAAGTGCGGCATATTTCCTTGCTATTAAGGGATATCCCGTGACGGTTTTTGAAAAGCTGCCAGTGGCAGGCGGTATGATGGCTGTCGGTATTCCGGAATATCGTCTTCCCCGTAATATTCTCAGGAAAGAGATAAAAACTATTATTGATATTGGTGTAAAGATTAAAACAGGTGTAACCTTCGGAAAAGATATAACAATTGAAAGCCTTGGAAATGAGGGCTATAAGGCATTTTTTATTGCTGTAGGTCGTCATGTCAGCCGCGGCCTGAATGTTAAAGGAGAAAATCTTGAAGGAATAATTCATGGCATTGATTTTTTAAAAGATATTTCTCTTAAAGCTAATGTAAGTATTGGTAAAAGAACAGTGGTAATAGGCGGCGGAAATGTGGCAATAGATGTTGCTCTTACTGCCCTTAGAAGCGGGGCAAAAGACGTTCGGATAGTGTGTCTTGAGGCTCGTGAAAATATGCATGCCTGGGAAGATGAGATAAAGGCTGCGCTGGATGAGGGGATAACTATAATAAACAATTGGGGCCCAAGGCGTTTTACAGGAAAAAACGGGCGTGTTAAGAATATTGAATTCAAACGCTGCACCGCTGTTTTGGATGCGAATGGTCGTTTTAATCCTCAATATGATAAGACTGAATTAATGACACTTGAAGCTGATACCGTGTTGCTTGCTATAGGGCAGGCCTGTGATATGTCTTTTGCCGAAGGAGCACCTGGTCTTAAAGTTTCTCCAATGGGCCCTGTAATTAAAGATCCCTTTACTCTTGAAACCAATATTCCGGGAACCTTTATCGGTGGCGATGTTTCTTATGGCCCGCGTTCTGTGGTAGAGGCGGTTGCTTCCGGGAAAAAGGCCGCTAAATCCATTGATTGCTATCTTAGAGGCAAGGACATTAATGCAGGCCGTTCTCATGAATGGAATAGTATTGAGTTTGAACCGAAGAATGTGAAATTTGCAAAAAGACAACAAATGCAGCGCCTTTCAATTAGCCAGCGAAAAAACAGTTTTGAAGAAATTGATTCAGGCTTCAGTGAACAGCAGGCCAGACTTGAAGCTGAACGGTGTTTCGGAATATGTGGAACTCAAGGATGGGAATTCAAGGTTAGGGAATGATCTGCAAAAAAGATACTGCTTTATATATACGGAAGGTAAAAAACTTATGATTGTAGGACAGCAGAAGGACTTTGGCGAAATCAAAAAGATGATCAGCGCTTATAGTCGTATCCTGGTATTGGGTTGTCAAACCTGCGTTGCCATTTCTTTTGCCGGTGGTAAGCGTGAGGTGGAAATCCTGGCGTCGATGATTCGTATGGACAGGAAAATGGCTGGGCAGAAGATCGAAATCATAGAAGAAGCGATTTTGCGGCAATGTGATTTTGAGTTTCTGGATTCTGTTAAGGATATGGTTGCCGACTGTGATGCCGTTCTTTCTCTTGCCTGTGGTGTAGGTGTTCAAGCCATGGCAGAGAGGTATCCTGACAAAGTAATATTGCCGGGTATTAATACCAGTTTTATGGGTTTGACCGAGGAAATGGGTATCTGGTCGGAACGTTGTGCGGGATGCGGAGATTGTGTTCTGGACAGAACAGGAGGATTGTGTCCCATTGCGAGGTGTTCAAAAGGCCTTTTAAACGGGCCTTGTGGTGGATCTGTAAATGGTAAATGCGAAATCAGTCCTGATGTTGATTGCGTCTGGCAACTGATAATTGATCGTTTGGATGCTCTGAATCAACTGGAAAAACTAGAAGAAATATTTCCGGTTAAAGACTGGGGTTTTAGCGGGCATGGGGGGACACGGAAGATTGTGAGAAAGGATCTTGCTACCTAAAAAATGTTTCCTAACGTCAGATCAGTATTAGTAGTCGGTGGCGGCATCGCCGGTATTCAGGCATGTCTTGATCTCGCTGATTCAGGGTGTTTTGTTTATCTCATTGAGAAGTCGGCGTTTATCGGCGGCAAGACAGCGCAATTTGATAAAACATATCCTGTAAACGACTGTCCTTTTTGTCTCAGGCATAATGAATATATGGAGTGTATTTCACATACAAATATAGAGCTATTAACTTTATCTGAAGTTAAAGACATAAAGGGTGACTCAGGAAATTTTAGGGCAACAATAATCCGGCATCCCGAATATGTTGACAGCTCTACAGAAAAAGAAAAGACCATTACTCTTAATATCGGATCAGTTATTCTTGCCACAGGTTTTGATTCGGAAGTTCCATCATATTGCGAATATATTAAATTTCCAAATGTTATAACAAGCATGGAATTTGAGCGGATCATGCGCCTGGATGGTCCAGGTGGAGGTCATTTGATACGGCCTTCCGATCAAAAAAAGCCGGAAAAAATTGCATGGCTTCAGTGTATAGGCTCAAGAGATGTTAAACATGATTATTGTTCAACGGTTTGTTGTATGTATGCTGTTAAGCAGGCAAGTCTTGCGAAACGAAACAACAGAATGTTGAATACCTCTATTTTTTTTATGGATATGCGTGTATGCGGGAAAGACCATGAAAGGTACTACAACCGTGCAAAAGACGAGGATGAAGTTCGTTTTGTCCGATCCAGGGTAAATAGTATTATACCGGTGGACGGTACAGATGATCTTTTAATTCGTTATGCTGATGAACAGGGAAAAATCTCTGAAGAAATATACGATATGGTTGTTCTTTCGCTTGGCCTGGAACCTTCCGGAGA
>DAOURZ010000316.1 GCA_030627475.1 Deltaproteobacteria bacterium
AGATTTTTAATCCGCAGATTGCACAGATTTTCGTAAACTGTTGGGTTTAATGCCTTGAAGCTTGTTGTTGGACAGTTTATTTACAAACGTAAATATAAAATATTCTTTAATGGGCAAAATTTATCTCTTCCTGATTCCTACAACAAAACCAGTAATTTCCACCAATAGCATGTTGTTTTCAACACAAGCTGAAGGTGAACGGACTGAAGCTGGAAGATATTGATTTTGTAACCGAATTGCCTACTTGCTGAAGTTATTTCGTCCACGTTCCGTATAATATCAATGTCTATCCGGTCGGGTTGACCTCCAAAAGGGCTTTTGCTATAATGGAAGCTTATAATGCCCACTGCGGAGTAATCACCGATGGCCAAAACGGATGAGAGCCGCTTTATACCCAAAACTTTGCCGGACTTCCGGAAACACTTTCCAAACAACGGGTAGTCCTTACAAAAAGTTTATCAAACAGGAAGAAAATTTGCTGTTAATTTTAAAGAAACAATACGAATTATCTTTGATAAGGAATTAGGGAAGTTATTTCATCCACGTTCCTTACGATAATAATTTGGTGAATCAATGAATATGCGACGTAAAAAGGATGCCTATTTTAAAAGCATTGCGGGAATGCCGGACCCGCTGACAGTTTATCTTAAAAGGCGGGTAAAATTCAGTGAAGCAGATGTAATGGGCATCGTCTGGCATGGCAGATATCCCGAATATTTTGAAGAAGGGTCTGCTGAACTCGGAAGGCGTTATGGTCTTTCGTATAAAGATTTTTATGAAGCTCAACTGAGGGCACCGATTGTACAGCTCCATATAGACCACTTTAAACCTCTTTTTTTGGATGAAGAGTTTAATATAAAGGCGTCAATGATATGGAATGAAGGTGCCAGGATAGATACTGAATATTCGCTGATTAACGAGGGCGGTGATATAGCTGCCTCCGGTTATACCGTACAGATGTTTGTTGACGCAATTAGCGGCAAAGTGCTGATCGCCTCTCCGGAAATTCTTGAAAAATGTCGTCAGAGATGGAAAACCGGAGAATTTTCATGACAGGAACAAAAGCGGTTGTCGTTGCATGTGATATTGTAACTCCTTACGGCTGGGGGATAGATTCCTGCTGGAATGGGTTGTTATCAAAGAAAACAGCAATAGGGCGTTTTGACAGATTCCCCACAGAGTCTTTTCTTGCGCAAAATGCTGCTGTTGTTCCCGGCCTGACTTACGGGCAGGATGAATCAATTGTCATGAAAATGCTGAAACCATTGCTGCAAAAAAATATTGCTTCAATTCCTGAAGATGCATTTCCTGTTTTGGCGACAACTGCTGGTGAAATTGATAAACTTGAAAGGCATGTTTTGCATGAGACTACTGATGCTGAAAGCAGCCGCCCGGATAAATTACTTGAAAAAATATCGCTTTTGTGTAGGCTCAACAGTCCCGGTATTGTTGTTTCTGCAGCATGCGCTTCATCAAGTATTGCAGTAGCTCAGGCTGCCGGAATGATTATCAGCGGTGAAACCGACTGTGTGATGGTTGTTGCCTGCGATAGTGTAAGTGAATTTGTTTTTGCAGGATTTTCTTCCTTAATGGCGCTTGATAAAGATATGGCAAAACCTTTTGACAGGGACAGGAACGGGTTGAGCCTTGGTGAAGCATCCGGATTTTTATTGTTGATGAGCGAATCAAGAGCATCAAGAGAAAACAGGCCTGTAATTGGAGAAATAGCGGGATGGGGATTAACAAATGACGCAAATCATATGACAGGCCCATCACGTGATGGAAACGGACTTGCCATGGCTATACGCAAAGCGCTTAAATCCGCAAATGTTTCGAAAAAAGATATCGGCTGCCTTTCAGCCCATGGCACAGGAACCATATATAACGATTCTATGGAAATGAAAGCATTGAGAACTGTTTTTGGAAACCATAAAGTCCCTGTATATTCTATAAAAGGTGGAACAGGCCATACCTTGGGAGCAGCCGGCCTTCTGGAAATAGTTATAGCATTTCAGTCATTAAATAAAAAAATTGTTCCACCTACCGTAAACCTGTGCAATACTGATAATGACGCTTCAGGATGGGTTTCTTCTGAGCCTTTAACGCTCAATGGTTCGGTAACAATTTCAACAAATTCCGGATTTGGTGGAGTAAACTGTGCCGTCGTGTTAAAAAAATGGTAACCGTTTAAAAAACCGTGAACTGTAACTTATGATTGTCATTAAAGGAATTAGCTGGATTACAAAAACCGAATACGGCAGTATTATAAAAAAGCTGCAATGTAATTATAGTGATTTAAAATCGTTACATTCTAATTTACAGCTTGAATCAGTGTTAAAATCCGCGATTAAAAATTTTGGGAGATTTGATGCTGCTTCAAAGATGACCTGTTGCTCCATAGCCCTTGCCTTGAATGATGCCGGAATAACATATCCTGAACAGATGAAACATGATACTGGAATTCTCGGCACAAACAAT
>DAOURZ010000408.1 GCA_030627475.1 Deltaproteobacteria bacterium
CATTATGTGTAGCTCCATCTTCGCCGACAATACCTCCCCGATCAACCGCAAAAATCACCGGAAGCGCTTCAATACATACATCATGCAATATCTGGTCATATGCTCGTTGCAAAAAAGTAGAATATATGGACACTACAGGTTTAAATCCTTCTGTAGCCAGACCTGCAGCAAAAGTAACACCATGCTGTTCGGCAATTCCGACATCAAAAAACCTTTCCGGATAGGTCTTCGCAAATACAGACAGACCGGTTCCTTCGGGCATGGCAGCAGTTACAGCAATAATTTTATTATCTTTTTCCGCTAGTTCCACCAGGGTATTGCCAAATACTTCAGTATAAGAAGGAATAGGGCTTTTTTTCTTGATACAATTGCCGGTTTTAACTTCGAAACTTCCAACACCATGAAAATAAACCGGATTTTTTTCAGCAGGAGGATACCCCTTGCCCTTTTTTGTAGTAACATGAAGAAGGACGGGTTCCTTGAGATGTTTGATATTATCAAGTATATCAATAAGGTGATTCAGTTTGTGGCCATTTATGGGGCCAAAATATTCAAAATTGAATGCTTCAAACAGTATTCCGGGAGTTATCAAATTCTTTAAAGATTCCTCTGAACGCTTTGCAAATTTATATACATCGTCACCGATTTTGGGTAATGACTTAAGAAAATCGCCCAGCTCTTTTTTAAAATTCTGCAAATATTTTGCAGAAAATGTTCTGCTTAACAGAGATGATAACGCACCGACATTTTTGGAAATTGACATTTCATTGTCATTAAAAATAACAATAAGATCCTTATGAATGCCTCCAGCCTGATTTAGGCCTTCATAAGCCAGCCCTGCAGTCATGGAACCATCCCCGATAACTGCTATAACTTTTGAAGTATCATTTTTTAAACGTTTAGCACAAGCCATACCAAGGCTTGCGGATATAGAGGTGCTGCTGTGTCCGGTTGAAAATGCATCATAAGGGCTTTCGCTCATACGCGTAAATCCGCACAATCCCTCGTATTGTCTGAGTGTATGGAACTGTTCTCTGCGTCCTGTAATAAGCTTGTGTGCATAAGCCTGGTGCCCTACGTCCCAGATTATCTTATCATCAGGAGCATCAAAAACATAATGGATTGCAATAGCGAGCTCAACAGCACCAAGACTGGACGCCAAGTGCCCGCCATTTTTAGATACGACAGCAACTATAAGTTTGCGTATTTCTGCAGCAAGATCAGGAAGATCCGATCGTGAAAGACTTTTCAGGTCCGAAGGAGAATTAATTTTTTCTATTAAACTCAAAACGATTATAACTCCTGTTTTATCTTATATGGTTCAATATCCAGTGGGTGTTTCATAAACTTGCCGTCCCATCTTTTATTGTTATTGATATCTGGATAATCTTGATGAATTTTCCATAATTCTTCTTCCATAATACATGGAATGTTATATTTAAAAACTATTGATTCCATTCTACATGGAATATCATATTTAGAATTTATTGAAGAGCTATCCTTTTTGTATTGCTTATATAAAAGCATTTTAAATTGCCACTCCGGCATTTTATAATAGCTCTTGCCGATAACAATAAGTTTTGTAAAGCCTTTTGTAATATCATTCCACTTGGTTACTAATATACTCATTTTACCTTTATCGGTGGTCGCCATCTCAATATTTTTATAATATTCAAAACTCAGGTATTTGCAAATATCACGCTGAGTTGTCATTGATAAATGTCTGAAGTATCCAATAAATGCAATGCGTGGCAATTTATATTCACCTTTTAGAGGTTGTTTAAACTCATCAATGACACTTTGAAAATTAATTTCTTCAAATGTTTTTAGGGGCGGCAATTGGATCATTTTACAATC
>DAOURZ010000287.1 GCA_030627475.1 Deltaproteobacteria bacterium
TCGACGAAAAACAAAGTTGTCAACAACAGACAAAAAAACACAACTATTTGATATATTGTAGAATATCTCATAATGAGAATTGCTGTATATATGTATCACTGCCCACGTATATATGCAATATCTGGTGTGTGTAGTGTGCTTTCATGTGTTTCAGCAATAGGCCCATGTATAAATATTATTTGACAACCGGTTTTTTATTATCTTAATATATTGTATGTGGTGATTAAATTTTGGGCAAGTTTATTTTACTTTGGATTTTATACGGAAAGGAAATATTATGATTTTAAATTATAAAAGGATATTGAACATTGCTCTTTGTATCTTGGGATTTTTTATTTTTATTGTTGGGTGCGAAGATAAGAATAAGATAACAGCGCCGCACAATGAGATCGCCGTTGCAGGAAATGTTACAATTCTGGATATTAAAGAAAATTATGAGACCTTGAATATCCAGATGCCTGTTTTAAAAGCCACAATCGTTGAGTCTGAAGATGTTACAAACTATACTTATTTGTTGCTTGAAGATAAAACCGGAAAGGTATGGGCGGCCATTCCAAAAACACCGGTCAAGATCGGAGATGAAATAGCAATTAGCGATATTGCGGTTATGAAAGATTTTCACAGTAAAACTCTTGAAAAGACTTTTGATATTATATTGTTTGCCGTTCTTTCAGAAGAATGTCCTTTTAAGGAGTCGGAAGGTGAAAGCGTTTCTGAAATGCCTTCAGGCATGATGCCCGGCAAAATGCCTTCGGCTATGATGTCGCCAGACTCAATGCCTCATGGTGCTATGCCTGCTATGGGGGATAGCTCAAGGAAATCCGGAGCGGTTCTTCAGGATATAAAAGTTAGTAAGGCTGTTGGAGAGGATGCTTATACAATAGAGGAAATTTATTCCAAAAAGGAAGAACTATCTCAGAAAACAATTACTGTTCGAGCAATAGTTGTGAAATTTATGCCTCAGATTATGGGAAAAAACTGGCTTCATATTCAGGATGGAACCGGCAGCGCTGAAAAAGGAAATAATGATATTGCCGTTAGTACCCTTGAAACCGTAGAAACAGGTGAAGAAGTTATAGTTAAAGGAACACTCGGAATAAACAAAGATTTTGGAATGAGCTGCGCTTTTAGTACGCTTATTGAAGAGGCTTCAATCACACCCTCTCATCAATAGGTATGTATTTTTTTTCAGTTGGTCCCATAAATATTTGTCGTGGCCTTTGGAGTTTCCAGTTAGCTCCGTCCATACTTTCTTTCCACTGAGCTATCCAACCGGGCAGTCTGCCGATTGCGAACATAACTGTAAACATGTTTGTCGGGATTCCAATGGCGCGCAAAATTATACCGCTGTAGAAATCTACGTTTGGATAAAGATTTTTTTCTATAAAATAGTCATCATTTAAAGCAACTTCTTCAAGCTCTTTTGCAATATCAAGTAAGTAATCGTTAATATTGAGCTTTGCAAGAACCTTGTCACACATTTCTTTCATTATTTTGGCCCGTGGGTCATATGTCTTGTAAACTCTGTGCCCAAAACCCATCAGCTTGTATGGATCATTTTTGTCTTTTGCTTTTTCAATTATTGTTTTTACACTATTTCCGCTTTTGGCAATTTCTGAAAGCATTTCAATAACTGCCTGATTAGCGCCGCCATGCAACGGTCCCCATAGCGCTGCGATTCCGGCAGAAATTGCAGCATAAAGATTAACTCTGCCGCTGCCAACCATCCTTACTGCGGAAGTCGAGCAGTTCTGTTCGTGATCAGCGTGTAAAATCCAGAAAACACTTAACGCGCGAACTATATCTTTGTCTACATGATAAGGACTGACAACATTATCAAACATCATGTTAAGGAAGTTTTCACAATAAGGAAGATCCGGTCTTGGATAAACAACCTTATACCCTCTGGATATTTTATAAGACATGGCAGCCAGGGTTCTTACCTTGGATAGAAGTCTTGTGACCGTTATGTTAATCTCTTCTTCTAAAGTCTGGAGCTCCGGATAAAAGCCTCTTAATGCATTAACCATTGATGATAATATGCCCATTGGATGAGAACCCCTTGGAAAATTCTGAAAAAATGTCTGCATGTCCTCATGCACAAGGGACTGGTCATTTAGCAATACTGAAAAACGGTTGAGTTCCTTTCTGGTTGGCAGGTTACCATTTATCAAAAGATATGCTGTTTCTTTAAAACTTGAGTATTTGGCAAGTTGTTCAATGGAGATGCCACGATATTTCAGAATTCCCTTTTCACCATCCATATATGTAATGGAACTGCAGCAGCTACCTGTGTTTGCAAAGCCGGGATCCATTGTAATCAAACCGGTTTTCTGGCGAAGATTTGAAATATCGAAAGCTTTTTCACCTTCTGTTCCGGAGATAACAGGGAATTTATATGTTTGCCCTTGATATATAAGATCTACATATTCTTTGGCCATAGCATTATATCCTTTATAAAAATTTATTTTTTGAAAATTAAAAAAGAGTTAATGTACTATAAATAAATATTGCAGTCAAGTAACCAGAAATACTATAATGAAACCTAATGAACGTGGACGAAATAACTTCCCCAACTATGCATCACAGCTTCAGGCCGTCTTTGTCCGATCTCAGATCACAAAAATTTTGAAATAGCTCGCTATTTCTTCAACTTTTGTGATCTGAGATCAAACAAATTCGACCCAAATCTGTGCGCCTACTTGAGGAAGTTAATTCGTCCACGTTCCTAAA
>DAOURZ010000301.1 GCA_030627475.1 Deltaproteobacteria bacterium
ATGTCGGGTGAACCCTTACGCCAGTGGTGTCTTCAATCTCATCAGCAAAAAAATCCAGCATATCTACAAATGCTTGCGGCTGGATTCCCATATGGTTACCTGTCATATAACAATTTGATACAGGAGTTGCAATCCAGTCTATATTCAGCCCAAGGAGATTAAGCAATTCCCTGCCCATCATTGTTATTTCTGCCGTATCAATACCATAAGGACAGAATACCGAGCATCGCCTGCATTCACTGCACTGAAAGAAATAATACCACCATTCTTTCAGAACATCCAGAGTAAGCTCCCTTGCACCAGCCAGCTTGCCCAGTATTTTACCGGCCTTGGTAAACTCATTTCTGTATATTGATCTGAGAAGCTCTGCTCGAACAACAGGCATATTTTTTGGATCGCCTGTTCCGATAAAAAAATGACATTTGTCAGCGCATGCACCGCAACGCACACAGATGTCCATAAAAATTTTAAATGTTCTAAACCTTTCCAGCCTGTCCTTCATCCCATTTATAATGATTTCTTTCCAATTTTCCGGAAGTTTCCAATCATCATCAAGCGGATTCCATTCTCTTGGATATGGAAGGTCCAGTGTTGCAACGCTCTTAGGTTTAGCAGCATAGCAAAACATCCCCTCTCTAATTACAGTAGGGGTGTCCATCCACCCAGTAACGGGCGGAGTAAAATCTGTCCTTGCAATTAGTTCATCTGGTTTTAAATCTGCCATTATAACTCCTTTTCCACTGGGAGTCCAGCTTCTATCATTTTTTCCCTGAAATCATCCTCATACTCTGCATATGTATGAACCTTAACTTTTGGATTCCAAGGATTTATGTGCCTTTGAGCCCTGGTGTTACAACGTACATTTCTTGTAGGACTCAGGAATATTCCACCTAAATGCATTAGTTTACTGAAAGGAAAATATGCCAGAAGAATACTGACAAAAAATACATGAACATAAAAAATAGCTCCGATCCCTTCCGGAATGTGGGGATGAAACGTTACAATACCCATTGTCAACTCTTTAGCGCTGACAATATCCACCTTTGTAAAATATCGCATCATAATTCCGGATACGGCGATACCGATAATAAGAAATAAGGGGAAAAAGTCTGCGGCAAGTGAAAAATATCTTACTTGCGAAATCACTATTCTCCTGAGAAGCAAAAACATTGCTGCCGCAAGAAGAACCACACCGGAAATCATAACACCAGGCAGCCCTATCTGGAGAAACCCATCAATTTTCTCAAGAATTTGAAGAGAGGAAGGAACAGGATCAAGGAAAAAACGAAGATGTCTTACCAGCACCGTCAAAAATGAATAGTGAAATGCCAGCGAAAAAAGCCACAGCCACTTTTCCCATACGTAAGAAATCCTTGGCCCATCATTCAATTTACAGGTTGTATTCCTGAACAAGGAACGGAATAAAAATATTTCCAGAATCATCCTCATAATAACACCACTTGTGCTAAATGGATTATCTATCTTATTAGGCTTGATCCATGGAAGTGATTCTTGCTGCCCGCATGTTGTGGGAATAGCAAATGGAACCGGAGAACGTCCCCAGTCATTAACCCGCATCACAAATCCTACAACAAATGTAATTAAGGCCAAAAGGGGAATAACGATCCCGAAGAGCCACTGAAGCCCTATTGCTTCAACGCCCACATAGGCAACCAGAAAAAGAGCAATAACTGCCATGAGGGGATACAAATACTTTTCATTCATTAAACTTACCTCGCTTTATGGCTTCGCAGCAACTGTCAAAGTTTGTTTTGACCAACTTATTTATTGCTGGTTGAAGCATCCATTGTAATATTTGAATCTTCAGAGACCCGGTCCGCCTGCCGAAATCTCAGTTAACAAACCCGCCCGCTCAAATGCACGGAATGTTCTGTTTCTCTCCTCATTTGCCTTTATCCCAAAAACTTTCTCTCTACATTTTAAATAAATATCAAAGGCAATCAATATCAATTCATCTATTTTTGATTCAAAATACAATAACTCTTTTAAAATATTTTTATCCGAGAGTTCTTTCTTTAAACTCTCTCTTATTGCTTTTTTTAATAAAAAAATAAAACCGGTTGATTGTGACGATGACAAAATGGGCTGTACAGCTCTGACCCTTAAAATGGGGTCAAGGCAAGATGTTATGGCTTTATAATCCATCTCATTAAGAAGCTCATCGAAAAGCGGCCCTAAATTTACAGAAAGCGTATTCCCAACCGGATTAGCAAAAGGATCTTTCTGTCTCTTCAGAAATTTGGAAGTGTCAGCAGGATAAGTATCAATAGCTGAAGTCAACCATTTTTTTACAATAGCATCTTTGTTTTGCTTTAATAAATTATTCAGCGTCATAATTTCAAATCCAACTCCTGTTATCTCATTTCTAAATGAAAATATGAAAATATGAAAATAATACCCAAATCAATTAATCAAGCTTTCAGCTTGCAGGCTTATAATCAAATAAGAAGTTTTTGTCAAGAATAAAAATAATATCAAATTAATTCCAAGGAACGTGGACGAATTAACTTCCCCAAGTAGGCGCACAGATTTGGGTCGAATTTGCCCAAATCTCAAATATAGGCTCAGATCACAAAAGTTGATGGAATAGCGAGCTATTTCAATATGTTTG
>DAOURZ010000013.1 GCA_030627475.1 Deltaproteobacteria bacterium
ACCGTAAACCGTTACCCCTGTTCTTTAACATAAATCATCCTGAGATCATAAAGAATGTTTTTCAGCAAATTCTCTTCTTCTTTTGATAGATTCCCTTTTGTTTTTTCTTCAAGCATGCCTAAAATATCTATTGTTTGTTTTCCCAGAGGCAAATTTTTAACCTTTTTGCCTGTGGCGGGGTCTTCCATAATCCCAAGATGCAGTAAAGCAGATGCGTTTAAAGAAAATATAAAGGTCGAAAAATTAATTTCCGGTAAATGAACTTTGGACTCTGTTTTTTGTTCCTTTGCTGAAACGGATTCTTCTTTTGGAAATTCTTTAGCTTTTTCTTCCGTCTTTTCTTTTGATTCTTCTTTTGATTCTTCTTTTAATTCTTCTTTTGATTCTTCTTCAGTTCCTGTAGCAAAAATTCTACGGTCTTTTATAGTAAAACTTGATTTTTTTTCTGACATTGTTAATCTCCTTATCAACAATCCACCAATATTAAAAGTTCAACAGCCTATCTCAAAGTTCAAAGGATGTAACACACTTAACAAGCGGCAGAGAACGTAATTTTTCAAGGACATCATTGGGGATTGGCATATCCGTTCTGAGAAAAATAATATTTTTTTCCCCCTCTTTTTCCTGACCGACTTGCATCAAATCAATGTTAATATCGTTTTCACCGAGAATCATACCAATGGTTCCTATAGCGCCCGGCTTATCAATATTGTTTATAAGTATTAGATGACCCTGTGGAACCATTTCAACCCTGAAGTTATTAAGCCTGACAACTCTTGGCTCTTTTTTCCCGAATAATGTTCCAGCCACTGTACTTGTTGTTTCCGTGCTGATTGCACGCACAGTAATCAGATTTAAATAATCTTCGGATTCAGCGTTTGTTGTTTCTGTAACCCTGACACCTCTCTCTTTTGCAAGAATAATTGCATTAACGAAATTTACATCATCCTTTACTACAGGAGTAAGCAACCCTTTCATTAAAGCTATTGAAACAGGTGAAAGGTCAAGTCCTTTAAAATCTCCTGTATAATCAATAACTACTTCTTTTAAAGGCCAGCTTGAAAGCTGAGCCAGAAAACAGCCGATTTTCTCTGCAAGGGTTAAAAAAGGTCCGAGTTTTCTCATGATTTCGCCGGTAACAGAGGAAGTATTAACAGCGTTAATTATAGTTCCGTTTTTAAGATAGTCAATTATCTGGCCGGCAATTGCTACTGCAACATTAGTCTGGGCTTCCTGTGTAGATGCACCAAGGTGCGGAGTACATACCAGACGATCCATTCCAATCAGGGGTGATTTGCCTGGAGGCTCAACTTCAAAAACATCCAGGGCTGCTCCATCTACTTTGCCCGATTTCATGGCTTCATAAAGATCATTTTCTTTAATAATGCCGCCACGAGCACAGTTTATAATCATCACTCCCTCTTTCATCTTATCGAAAGCCTCTTTATTGATCATGCCGACAGTTTCTTTAAGGCTTGGAACGTGAACAGTTATGTAATCAGCTATTTTATATAACTCTTCAAGAGAAACGCATTTAAAACCCGCTTTTTCAATACGTTCCGGCGTAACACAAGGATCATATACAACAACCTGCATTTTAAGCCCGCGTGCGCGATCCGCAACGATTGAGCCGATTTTACCAAATCCGATAACACCAAGAATCTTGTTAAAAAGCTCTTTTCCCTGCAAATTCTTTTTTTCCCAGCGTCCATCCTTCAACGATGAAGTTCCCATTGGTATGTTGCGTGTTAAAGAAAGCATAAGAGCAATTGAATGCTCAGCAGCGGTAATAACATTGCCGCCTGGAGTATTCATTACAACTATGCCTTTTTTTGATGCTGAGGGTATATCCACATTGTCGAGACCGATTCCCGCACGGCCGATGACTTTCAAACGAGTTGCCTCTTTCATAAGCTCATCCGTTACTTGTGTGGCGCTCCGTATTACAAGAGCGTCATACTTCCCGATGCTTGCTTTAAGTTCATCCGGAGACAATCCGATATTAACATCCACTTCAAAACCCTCTTCTTGTTGAAACATTTTAATTCCGGCTTCATCAAGATTATCACTGATCAAAACTTTCATTATTTTCTCCCTAAAACGAAAATTAAACAAATTACATTCCCCCTTAATCTTCCTTCAAAGGGAGACTTTGAAGACTTTTTTAGAAAACTTCGGACTATCGAGAATACAAGTCCTGATGGACAAAGATAGTTATACTTTTCAATAATACAACTATGCTATATATCGTTTTTTATAAAAATGCTGAAAATTATCAAAAAAACAGGCACAAGCAAAACCATTAAAATTGTAGCATTTGGTAACTTTTTATTACTGATATGGTCTTGCAACTTAATATAAATAATGTTAAATTATTAATATGAAAATAGCAATCCCCAAAGAAGCTGTAACACAAATAATGAGCGATTATGATTGTTCTGAAGAAGAAGCAACCAAAGCGTATCTTGATGCTGAAGACAGAGCTAAAGAGGCATTCAATTCTATTCTTGCAGAACGCTTTGGTGCAAGAAAACAAACTCCGGAGGCTTTGGCACCTGAAATTTATACCCCTAAAGAAATTAAAAGTCATTTAGACAAATATATAATTGGACAGGAGGAGTATAAAAAAAGGCTCGCAATTTCCGCTGCATATCATTTTGCTATGATAAAATATCTTAGCGAGCATCCGGATGATGTGACGGTAAAAAGATTTCGAAAGAAAAATACCATTACAGCCGGACCTTCAGGTAGTGGAAAAACTTACAGCGTGGAGGTTATGGGTGATCTTTTGCAGGTTCCAACACTTATAATTGATGCTACCGATTATACAGAGGCCGGTTATGTCGGTAAAAGCGCCGATGATATGATACGAGAATTGATTGATTTGGCGCCGGGTTATAATAGAGAAGAACAGGCTCGTTTCATAAGTACTTACGGTGGCATGATATGTATTGATGAAATTGATAAAAAAGCAAAAGATGGTACATCCGCGGGGCATGATATCTCCAGAGAAGGATTCCAAAGATCTGTCCTTAAACTAATAGAAAGAAAATCAGTACCAATAAACAATCCTTTCTCTGCTGCTTCTCAAATTCAAGAAGTTATAAACAGGCAAAAAACTAAAAAAGCTACAAAGCAAGAGACCATGATAAGTACTGAAAACATACTGTTTATATTGGGTGGCTCTTTTGAGAGACTCGGAAATAATCTGGAATCTATTGTCAAGAAGCGTTTGCAGCACAAGGGAAGAGTTCGCGAAGATGGAAGCGTTGAAATTAAGGGGTTTGCTAAAGACGATAAAAAGAGTGATAAAGGTAAATTGCAAAGCTACTATAAAGAAGCGGAAGCAGATGATTTTATTGAGTTCGGACTTTTACCGGAATTGATCGGCAGATCGCCAATAAGAACCTTTGTCAATCTTTTGTCCAAAAATGATTTAATTCGCATTATGCAGGAAACCGAAGATTCAATTCTCAATCAATATGAGCTGGAATTTAAGTTGTTCAATATTGAACTGGAATTTAGCTCAGAAGCAGTTGAGTATATAGCGGAAAAGGCAGAAAATAAAAAGACAGGTGCCCGTGCTCTTGTAAGTGTATGGGAAAACATCTTGACAGATTTCCAGTTTGAGCTTCCAGGTACGAATTTTTCAAAATTAGAGGTTACCAGGAAGCTATGTGAAAGGCCAAAAGATGAGCTGTTGAAAATACTTAAAAGGTCTCCATTCGCGGATTTTGTTGAGCATTTTAAAAAAGAATACGGAGTTGAACTTATTTTGAACGAAAATATTCAGAGTTATATAGAAAAATATGCAGCTCAAAATAACGTGCAGATATCCGAGACACTTAAAAAATTATTCTTCAGCGCATCAGCATTAAATTATATGGACATCAAGGAGCCATATAAAGTTACCATAGAAATGGTACAAGATGAAAAGTATTTTGATAAGCTGTTTGCTTGCTGGTATGAAAATCAAAAGAAAAAACTAAAATAAACCTCCGGAACAAATCCAATGTCTTTGAAAATCATACCCGAAGATAGCGGGTTTTCATCCTTTATATTTTTTAAAGAGCATCCAGTACGGTTTTTCTCATAACATCAAGCGGAGCTTTCTTCCCTGTCCATAATTCAAACTGGGCTGCTCCCTGATAAACAAACATTGAAACTCCGCCTGTTGTAATGCAGCCGATATTTTCAGCTTCTTTTAAAAGCCGGGTTTTCAGGGGATTATAAACAACATCCATTACAACCATATCTTTGTGCAGGTACTCTTTTTTTATTGGCATTTCGTCAATATTTGGATTCATCCCAATAGGTGTCGCATTAATAAGAATTTGACAGTCATAATCTTTATACTCCTGCAATGGATAATATGCTACACCAAGGTCTCCGGCCAGGCGTTTTCCTTCATCTTCCAATACGTTCACAATAGTTAATCTGCCGCCTTCGGATAATATACCATATCCAATTGCACGTGCAGCGCCTCCGGCGCCTATCATTATAACCTTTTTGTCTTTGATACCTGTTTTTTCCAGCAGAGCATTTGTTGCTCCAAGATAGTCTGTATTATAACCTGAAAGCCTGCCTTGTTTATTGACTATAGTATTAACAGCGCCAATCTTTATAGCGCTTTCATCTATTTCATCTAAAAATTCCATTACCGTCAGTTTATGAGGGATAGTAACACTGACGCCTTTTATCCCCAAACCCCTTATGCCGGAAATAGCGGAAGAAACATCTTTTACATTAAATGCAAGATAAACTCCGTTATATCCTGTGTGGGCAAATGCGCTGTTATGCATAACAGGACTCAAGCTGTGTGATACAGGATCTCCAAGTACGCAAAAAAGAGAAGTACTCGCATCAATATTCATAATTGTTATACCTCGAAAATGTAAAAATTTGAATTTTTTGACCCTTGATCTCTAAACGCCGATTCCTGGCTCCTGATTCCCGATCTTGACTCTTGGATACGAACCAAGGCATTTAAGAAAAAGGCAAAGCTTTCTCATCTCTGATATTGTCTCTTTCACTATGGCATCTTCTATATGTCCTTCTATATCAACGAAGAAAAAATAATTCCAGTTTTCGTGTTTGGTCGGTCTTGACTCAAGTTTAAGCGTATTAATTCCTGCGTCAGCAATAGGTTTTAAAACTTTGTTCAGAGTGCCCGGCACATGAGAAGTAACAAACATCATTGATGTTTTATCGTATCCTGTTCTGCTGCTTTTATCTTTTCCGATAACAAGAAACCTTGTAATATTTCTTGAAAAATCTTCTATCTTTGATGCTGTAACTTGCAGGTTATAGATGTATGCCGCTTCTCTGCCGGCAATAGCAGCAGAACCAGGTTCTTTAGAGGCTTTTTGAGCGGCAAGTGCGGTGCTGCTACATTCTTTCAGTATACATTCAGGCAGATTTTTTTTCAACCATTTGTGGCACTGAGCAAAAGCATGAGGATGCGAATAGATTACTTTTATATCATCGATAGACCCTTTTGTTGATAACAGATCATGAGATATCGCAAGGTATATCTCGGCGCATATCTTCAAGTCGGAATCATAAAAAAGATCAACAGTATAATTTACTGTGCCTTCAATCGAATTTTCAACAGGAGTAACACCGTAATGACATACACTTTTTTCAACTTCTGAAAAAATATCACAAATATTAGGCTGAGGAACAAATGAAATGCTGTGACCGAAATGTTTAATAGCGGCAATGTGAGTGAATGTGGCCTCAGGTCCAAGATATGTTACTATCTGTGGCTTTTGAATTTCGCGGGATGCCGCAATTATCTCGGTGAAAATATGATGCAACGCATCATTATTTAAAAGACCTTTGTTAAGATTTGAAAGTCTTTTTATTATAATTGTTTCACGTGCACTGTCTAAAATCGGCGCATTGTTCAGTTCCTTGATTTGCCCAATCTTTTTTGCAAGCAGAAGTCTTTTGTTGATAAGATCAAGGATATTGGTATCAATATCATTTATTGAGTTTCTTAAAGGGCTGATTTCCGGAATTGAATCATCATTTCTATAATTTTCAGAGTTTGTCATGATATTACTTTTCCGTAATTGTTTCTTCAATTTTGTGTCCGAAATGCCTGCCGCATTCCTCAATTGCTACAAGAACTTCGTCTCCCGGCTTCAGGGCTACAACCGATACCGCTTTTCCTTCAGGATCAGTCAAGCGAATTGTTTCCGCATTTTGAAGAATAGTAGATATCTGCCTGTCTCCAACAACTGCTTTAATCAGCATTAAAGGGCGTTTTTCGATTTTCAGGCGCCCCACAATACCAACTGTTGTGTTGCCCTTAAAATCGACAATCATTACCTGATCTCCTGATGCAAGATCCGAAAGATACTTGGTTTTGTCTTCGGGAACTCTTGTATATGCGTGAACCGGCCCTGCATTTACCCTGAAAGGTCTGGGGGACACATATGGATTGGAGATACTTTCCGAATGAATCAGGAACAATGCGCTGCTACTGTTTCCAACCAGCATGCCTTGCCCGGAAGTCATTGATGTGCATGTGTCAACACAGACTCTGTCACCCATTCCAAGAGGCATTACTTCCACAATCCTGGCTGTTTCAAGAGAAGTTTTATCTTCCATTGATTTCAGTTGAGAAAGAGCTTTTTTCAATTCAAGCGGATCTTTTGTATGAAAAAGAATATGATTTACACCTTTTTCCAAAATTCCGAAAGCGGTTTGAGCTTCTTCAAAACTCTTAACCTGGGCAATAACATCGGCTCCTTTTGCTATCAAATTTTCCAGAGGTATTATTGTCCAGTTACTGCATTGAAGAATAACCTTTTTATTTTGACTGAGCTTTAATATTTCTTCCTCATCCTTGCCGCTTTTAATTGAAAAAATGATTACATCTTTGCCTGTCTTTAAATCACCATCCTCTGAAATCGTCTGAATTCTGCCTAGTTCTTTTACTTTATCGGAAAATCCTTTTGGCACCATTATGCCGTCAGCCCCGCCTTCAAGGGCAGTTGTTACCATTTTCTTATCCCAGGGATCCACCTTCACCCAGATTTTTCGCATTTTTACCCCCAATAGATCGGTTGTCGGTTCACAGTTTTATATCTTGATCAACCGTAATACAACTATTTCAAAATTTTCAAGGCATCTTCCACGCTACTGTTATTATTTACAATGGCTGCAATAGCTTGCACCATTTGTTTTGGATCTTTATGCTGAAAAACATTTCGACCTATGGAAACACCGGAGCCTCCGGCATCAATTGAGCCTTTTACCATTTCGAGTATTTCCCGATCCGAGTTCATTTTGGCTCCGCCTGCAATTACCACAGGTATAGAGCAGCCTTCAACAACTTCCCTGAAACTATCTGTTGAACCTGTGTAGGAAACCTTGACAATATCCGCTCCCATCTCATTTCCTACTCTGGCAGCATGTTTTATAACCTTAACGTCATACTCATCCTTTATGTTTACGCCTCTGGGATAGATCATAGCAAGAAGTGGCATGCCCCATGTGCGTGCCTCATAAGCGACTTTGCCGAAATCATGCAGCATTTCTTTTTCACCGGCATCGCCTAGGTTTACATGTATGGACACGGCATCTGCGCCGAGTTTGATAGCCTCTTCTACTGAACAAACAAGAGTTTTTGCATTAGGGTAAGGAGATAGAGCTGTTGAACCGGATAAATGTATGATCAGGCCTATATCCTTGCCTTCTTTGCGATGACTTTCACTAATAAGCCCTTTGTGTTCAACAATGGCATTAGCGCCTCCTTCAGCCACTTTATGTATAATGCTCTTCATATCCTGCAGCCCGTCAATAGGGCCCACAGAGATACCGTGATCCATTGGAACAATTATGGTTTTCTTTGTATTTCTGTTTAATATACGTTCCATACGAATATGTTTACCCAAGATTGTCATGATTTTTTCCTCCTTCTTTTAAACCCAAAAAGGCCGTGAAGTAGTTCTCCACGGCCCCTAAAAAAGCCGTGGATTCTGAAAGTCCACCCACGGCATATTGCGCTTATTAGATTTCTATTGTTTCAGCGCATCCGGACAGGCGGACCGGTACTAAAAAAATAGTACTAAAAAAAATACCGATAACACTTGCCTGAAAGATTGTGCGCCACTTAACGCGCCAATTAACGCCACTTAATATCTCCTGAATTAATATCTCCTGAATTAGTACTTTAGATTAACCATTTATAGCTATATTATCAAAAAATGGATGTCAAGAGTTTTTTTAGACTGTGTGCTTTTCAGACAGGCACTGAAGCCTTGTAAAGTGTAGCTTTACCTTCGATGTTATACTTATTGACAGAAGAGGGGATAATGACCGATGTCCCCTTTGTCAGAGTTATATTTTCATTTATACTGATATCTGCAATGGAAGCTTTTCCATCAGTACAAAGAATTATTTCAACACTTCTTTTTTCAGGACTTGTATATGATATGTTTTTTTCATCAGAAATCACAGACAGAATAAATTCTTCCGCCATACTGTAATAAACACCCTCACAATTTTTATCCTTTTGTAATAAAAGAATATTAATATCCGTTTCTTCAAAGTTAAGTATTTTTAAAAGTTCCGGAACATCAACGTGTTTTTCTGTAAGCCCACACCTGAGAACATTGTCTGAATTTGCCATTAATTCTATCCCAAGACCATCAAGATATGCGTGAAGCTCTCCTGATGGAAGGAAAAGTGCCTGGCCGGGTTTGAGAAAAATTACATTCAAAAGAATTGGCGCAAAGATGCCCATATCATCCGGATACTCTTTATGAAGATTGATCATTAACTTAAAGCCGGAATTATTTTCTGACAGTTTTTGTGCATTTTTAATTGCGTGTGTTATGATTTGTTTTTTTCTTCCGCCATTCATTGTTATAAGAGAGTGAAAAAAGCTCTTCATGCCTTCCGGGTTTGGTTGCCTTTTAAGATAATTAAGTTCTTTGTCCAAAACTTTAAGGCAGATTTTCTCCATAAGAGAAATGATTTCTGGAATTTTGCGAAAACCATATAGGACAAGGAAAGGTGTCAAAGCACAAATACACTCAGGCTTGTGGTTTTTATCTTTATAATTTCTGATTGGGGAATCTAAAGGTATTTCCAGCCTGTTTTCTCTTTCAAAGCCTTCTTCTGCCTGTTTAAGGTTTGGGTGAGCTTGTATGGAAAGAGGTTTTGATGCAGCAAGAACTTTGAAGAGATATGGCAATTTATTGTCAAATTTTGCAGCTACATCTTTTCCAAGAATATCTACGGGGAATTGTTTTATCAATTCAAGCAAAGATAACCACTTGTCATCATATTTTAATAGAGAAGGGGCTTTGGGATGTGAACCCATCCACAGTTCCGCCTGGGGTTTTACGGAAGGAGACTTATTGCCCATAAGATCAGCAATAGCCGTATGAGATCCCCAATCATATTCCTGAATATTATTTTTTAGAAAGCTTATTCTTTTCATTTTGCACTTAAATCAAGGAACTTGAACGAAATAACTTCCAAAAGTAGGCGCACAGATTTGAATCAAAAGTTGATGAAATAGCAAGCTATTTTAATGGAACATGGAAAACCATGAACAAAAAGGCGAGTTAGGGTTACGATGATTCAGGAAGAAACCGGAAAGCCGTGAGGGGATGCTCAATATCCAAACGGTCATGCAAACTCAGGAAAAATAAATATTACAGAGCCTTGTTTTATTTTGAGCAGGGTTATTAAGGGTTCGCACAAAAATAATTTCACATTTTAAGCGCTGATGCATCCCTCCCAACTGCGTTGCGAAACGAGCACCTCAACACTTAAAATTGCGAACTTATTTTTGTGCGAACCCTTATCTCGTCTACGTTCCTGAGGCAAAGCAATCTCTCTATTCGACGTTCGATGTTGGACGTTCATCTTTTATTTTGTTCTTGCTGGCATGGATTTTGTATATGAATTTTGTAGATAGATAAAAAACAAAAAACTAAATAATGAGGGAAAATATCATGGCCAGGATACTTGTTATTGATGACGAGGAGAGCATCAGATTTTCATTCCAAATGTTTTTATCAAATGCAGGACATAAGGTCGCTGTAGCGGAAAACACAATTGATGCCACGAACATCCTGTCAGGCAATGAATTTGATGTAGCTGTAATTGACCGGATCTTGAAAGATGGGCAAAATGGCCTTGATTTTATAAAATATATTAGAAATGTTCAGCCCCTTTGCGAGCCGATTCTGATTTCAGCTTATCCAAGTTTCAGCTCTGCGGCTGAAACACTTCAATACAATATCTTTGCTTATCTGACCAAACCGGTGAAACAGGAAGATATCTGCCGGGTAGTGAAGGAAGCAGCATGCAGGAACAAGGAAAACAAGAAAAAAGAAAAACAATTTCTTCACATGCAAAAGATGGAGGCCATAGGCACCCTGGCAGAAGGGTTTGTACATGATTTAAATAATATTCTTATGCTTATGCTGGGATATATCGAACTGGCAATAATAGATACGCCTGAAGATAGCCAGTCTCGAAAAAATCTGATAGAGGCAATCAAGGCTTTAGATCAAGCACGGAAACTTACAAAAAAAATTCTCACCTGCAGCCGAAAGAACGAGCAGGAACGAATGCCGATTTTAAAATCTGCCCATCATCAAGGAGTTTCTCAAACTGCTCCGGTCAGGAATTCCGGACAACATCAAAATTCAACAGGGCATCCATACAAACTGCGGGACAACCTTGGCCGATTCTTCCTGAATACATCAGTTAAAAATAAATCTTTGTACCAAGGCCTATCATTCCATGGGTAAAAAAGGAGGATAAAGGGAGTACATTTAATGTCTATTTTTTGCAGGATTGCAAACGTTGTGGCAGAAAAAACAAAGGATATCAAAAAAGGATGTTCGATTAAATTAAAAGGAGATATTAAAAATGGCGGAATTAACGGAAACAATGGATCAGGCCGTAAAGGCCATGAAAGACAGGGAAGGGAAATATCTTACCTTTTCTCTCGCAAATGAAGAATATGGAGTAGGAATCTTAAAAATCAAAGAGATTATCGGTATGATGCCGATTACCACCGTGCCACAGACACCGGAGTTTGTGAAAGGGGTGATAAACCTTCGCGGCAAGGTTATTCCCGTGATTGATTTAAGACTGAAATTCGGAATAGAAAAGAGCAAGTATTCCGAACGTACCTGCATAATCGTGGTTGATCTCAAGAACCGGACAGCAGACATCCTGATAGGCGTAGTGGTAGATTCGGTTTCAGAGGTCTTGAACATCAAGGCCGAAGATATTGAAGATACACCGACATTCGGAACCAGCCTGAATACAGCCTACATCCTCGGCATGGCCAAGATGGAAGGAGGTGTCAAGATACTGCTTGATATTGATCGGGTGCTTAACGAAGAAGAGATCACCGCTCTTGAGAGCGTAGCTTAATAACTCACTAATTACACAGGAGAAATTGATTATGTTTAAAAACATGACAGTAGGAAAACAGATTGCGTTGGGGTTTGGAATTGTGCTGGTACTCTTGGGGATTATCGGCATAACAAGTTACACCGGTATTGGCGGGATTGTAACAAACGCAGTTAACATGATTAACGGCGAAAGTATTATAGGTGAAATGAAAGCAAGGGAGATTGATCATCTTAACTGGGCAGGTAAGGTGAGCGCTTTTTTGCAGGACAAAGATATCAAGGAATTACAGGTTGAGACCGACCATACAAAATGTCAGCTTGGAAAGTGGCTGTTTGGCGAGGAGCGAAAAAATGCCGAGGCTGCCATACCGGCGCTTGCGTCTGTGTTTAAATCAATGGAAGAACCGCACAAACGTCTCCATGAATCTGCAATTGAAATTGCTGAAAAGATGAACAAGCTGGATGTGGAAGGAGTCATGACCAGCTTTTATAGGGCTGAAGTGGCGCATCTCAACTGGTTGGATAAGGCAATGAATGAAATCATTGAAAAAAAAGCGTCCTTGTCCGTGGAGCTTGATCATACAAAGTGCGCTTTCGGCAAATGGCTATATGGAACCGAGGCAGCAAACATGACAAAGCAATTTCCAGCCTTTGGTGCCTTGTTTCAAAAAATCAAAGAACCGCATCGTTTGATCCATGATTCAGGCAATTTGATAAATGAAAAACTTGCAGCTAAAGATTATGATGGAGCATTTGCGATTGTAAGCAACAGAATTCAGCCAAATCTTAAAAAAACGGTCTCTATTTTAAGAGAAGCCCGCAACCTGGCAAGAGATTTCAAGAAAGGTCAGACCGAGGCTGGTAACATATTTGTCAGAGTAACCCATAA
>DAOURZ010000473.1 GCA_030627475.1 Deltaproteobacteria bacterium
GAGCATGGCCAAAAAATTAGGCGCACGGTACACCCTCTCCAAACCTTTTGAACGAGAAGAACTTCTATCTGCGGTTCGGGAACTTATAGGATAAAACCGAGATGTCCGGCGGGTTCAGTGATATCAAGCCGCAAAATTATAATATTTTAAAAAAAATAGCTGAAAAATACAAGCTCCTGGGAGATGGCTGAGATGAGATTCAGAACAAAACAAATGTTGGCTTTTTCATTGGTTATGGCTCTGATATGCAGCGCTTTTTTGGTCTTTTCGTTAGTTTTTTATAAAAACAGCATAATAGAGAAAACGCAATATCGTCGTGCCTCTCTTGCCGTACATTTGCGTAATGATATAATAAATATGGTTTATACCGGGGATGTTCTGCAATTAACTGAGACACTAAGAAATATTTGCAGTGATGTGACTTACATAGATTATATTTTTGTAATTGATGATGACGGACATTTGCTTGCGCATACATTTGATACCGGTTTTCCGCCCGAACTTTTTAGCGCCAATTTGCTGCCGGCGGGTAAATCGGCCATATCGAAACTCCTTATGACCAATAAAGGACGCGTCAGAGATTTTGCAATACGCACAGCTAAGCATATGCAGGGTGAGATCCATGTGGGAATGAATGAAGAAGTTTTCTACAAACAGATAAACGATTCTGAGAAGATAACCATAATCATGACGATTGTCTGTCTATTGCCGGGATTGTTGCTGGTTTATGCCATATCCGGTTATCTAAGCAAGCCATTGGAAAACCTTAGTCTGGGCATGAAAAAAATAGAAAATGGGGAGTTGGCATACCGTTTGGAAGAAAAAGGGAACTATGAAATTTTAAACCTCCTCCAGGGCTATAACCGGATGACAAACTCAATACTGGATTCTACCACCAGTCTTTTTTACCGGTATGTGGCCCCTTGTAGAGATACTTCAGGTCGGCATCATCCCTGAGCCTGCTGATCAGGTGCATCTCTAAGGCGACTATCTGGTCTGTAAATGGTTTTTTGGAAAACCAGGCGTCCGCTACCAGGTATTTGGATATACCCATCAGGGTCTCCTTTCTGTCGGATATTACCCCGGCATACCAATCTGTAAGGGTTTGATCATCGGTATTGAGTGTTTGAACAGCTTCCAGGTGAAAAGCAGTATGGTTATCAATATCAATGGCGGCAAGGCCTCCAATTTCCAGGCCCCATTTGGCCTGATTGGCACAACCGGACCAATACCAGCTAAGCCCGGGTGTTTTCTTCCCGGATTTGTTGATAAAACTCGGATCAAAGGCAATGACATATTTGCCGCTCCCTTGGGATAACGTGAGTTCCTTGTTAAAGGTTAAGAAATCAAAGGACTTCTCGAACTGCTGCCTGTACCTCTGTTCTTTGTATTTTCCGTACCTTCCGAGCTGTAGAAAGTTAATACGGCCTCGAATAGATAAAAACAGGATGAAGGTTTCAATCAAGAAATCTCTCCTCCACTTGTTAATATGAGGTAATTTATCTAACGTGCTAGTAATGAGACTTATATAAGGTTTATGCTCCCTGGTGATCATAA
>DAOURZ010000163.1 GCA_030627475.1 Deltaproteobacteria bacterium
AAGTCCTTGGTTTTGGACTAAATTTAAGAAAAAGTTTACGAAAAGAAAAATCCTTACTTCGCTATTTTAAGGCATTCCGGCTATGATCGGGAATTGCTGGCTTGATGGCTTTGTAAAAGATTGACACTAAATCTATGCTGATGTTATATATTGATGATAATTACTGATTATACTGAATTATAAAATTGCGGCTTCTGCAGGAATTGAAGCTGAACGAGCCCAATAAACAAATAGGAGGATTTTATGTTTGGAATTGGTATGCCCGAACTTATAATAATACTTGTTATTATCCTGATTATATTCGGAGCAGGTAAACTGCCGGAAATAGGAGCAGGTGTAGGTAAGGCAATAAAAAATTTTAAAAGCGCAACAACTGACACTGAAAAAAAAGAAGCGGACAAACTGGAGAATGATAAAGGAGATAACTCATAAAGCTTACAATCCCAGATATGCTTTTCTTGCATTTTCATTTGAAAGAAGATTTTCTGCGGAATCTGTGAGCTGCTTTCAGTGCAAGATTTGCATTTTGTTCTACAAGAAAAACGGTTATTTGGTTTTCGATAGTTATTCTCTTTATGATTTCAAACAGTTGCCTTACTATAAGAGGGGCCAGTCCCAGAGACGGCTCATCCAGCAACAAAAGCGATGGCCTTGCCATTATTGCTCTTGAAATGGCAAGTATTTGCTGCTCGCTCCCCGCTTTAAGTTTGTAGCCTCAAAGAGCGCCCGTACTTACTTGAGATGTTACCATAAGATAAACTATGTATCCAACATAACAAGATAAAAGAATAATTCCGTCTCTTCTTATAACTGTATTCGTTTTTCTCATCATTACCCAGGCAAGAAAACTGATAAACATCATAACAAGGCAATCAATGAGTAAACCGCTCTGAATAAAACCGCCAGGGATCACAACAGGTCTGATTAGAGAGGATGCTCCAAGCACCCCGAGTATGTTAAAAACATTGCTTCCCACAAGATTGCCAATGCTGATATCCATCTCCTTTTTTATTGCCGCTACAACGGAAGTTGCAAGCTCCGGAAGCGAAGTTCCTAATGCTACAATGGTAAGTCCAATAAACTTTTCGCTTATGCCAAATGTATGCATAATTTTTACTGCTGAATTTATGAGTATCTGTGCACCTGCTACTACGAATAGAATCCCCGTTACAATCAAGGCAATTTGCTTTGTCATAGATGGAATATATTCAATTTCATCACCTGCAAGCTTTGAAGTATTGTTATCTTCGCCTGTTGCATGTTTAGTTCCTTTTACTCCCCAGTAATAGTTCAACCAGGTATAGATAATGATTCCACCTATCATGGTTGCCCCCTCAAGCCGCCCTATTTTTGAATTGAAAGAAATCAGCAGGAAATATAAAAATATTCCGAGCATAACAGGGATATCCCGCCTGACAATAGAGCTATTACTTTTAATCGGCATAAATAAAGACGTCAGGCCGAGGACAAGAGCTATGTTGCAAATATTGCTTCCCACAACATTGCCTACAGCTATCATGCTCTTTTCCTGAAAAGACGAAATAGCACTTATGACAAGTTCCGGCATCGAAGTGCCGAATGCAACCACCGTCAAGCCTATAACCATAGGTGTTAAGCCAAGGCTTCGTGCAATGTTGGATGCCCCATTTACAAGCCACTCAGCTCCATAGTAAAGCATCAACAATCCGATAACAAATAACACCGAGGCAAGCACCATATTGTAAATCTCCATTTATTGCGTTCACGTTCCTAAACGGCTAACATAAAAAATTACATTTTTATTGGCAACCTTTTTTGCGTGTGATATTTACGAAATATGATCAGCATTGAAAATCTTACAAAAAGCTTTGGCGGTCAGCTCCTTTTTGATGATGCGAGCTTCAGACTCAATTCCCGTGAACGGATAGGACTTGTCGGACGAAACGGACATGGAAAGACAACCTTTTTTCGCATGATAACCGGTGAGGAAACGTACGATACCGGCACCATCACTATTCCGGGAAAGTATCGCATCGGCTGTGTCAGACAACTCCTGGCTTTTACCGAGGACACAGTACTAAAAGAAGGTATAAAAGGTCTTAACGAATCTGAAAAAGATAGCCATTGGAAAGTTGAAAAAATTCTTGCCGGACTTGGATTTTCCGAGAACAACATGCAGCAGCATCCGAATGAATTTTCCGGTGGATTTCAGGTGCGGCTTAATCTTGCAAAGGTACTTGTTTCCGAACCGGATCTGCTCCTTTTGGACGAACCGACTAATTATCTTGATATCACTTCAATTCGCTGGATTCAACGATTTCTTGTCAACTGGCCTCACGAGTTGATACTTGTTACACACAACAGAAGTTTTATGGACAAAGTTGTAACCCATATCCTCGGCATCCACAGAAAAAAGATACGAAAAATAGCAGGAAATACGGAAAAATATTATACGCAGATTGCCCAGGATGAAGAAATATATGAAAAAACGCGTCTTAATGATGAACGTCGTCAAAAAGAGATAAAGCAGTTTATCAGCCGGTTCAGAGCCAAGGCCAGACTTGCGAATATGGTACAATCCAGAATCAAAACTCTTGAAAAAACAGAGAAAAAGAAAAAGCTGGAAACGATCAAAACTCTTGACTTTTCTTTTCGCAGCAACTCTTTTCGAGGAAAACATGTTTTAAACGCACGCAATGTAACGTTTTCATATGATCAAAAGAAACCTCTAATACAAAGCCTGGATATTTCTATAGATGCGGGTGACCGCGTCGGCATTATCGGGAAAAACGGTAAGGGGAAGACCACTCTGCTCAAGCTTCTATCAGGTATTCTTGCATCGCAAGCCGGTGAAGTTTCATATAATCCCGCAGTTAAAAAAGGCTTTTTTGAACAGACTAATATCAGCAGCCTTGTAAATACACGGACTGTTGAAGAGGAGATTCTCTATTCTTACGCGGATGTAAACCGACAGTTGGCCAGAAACATATGCGGCGCAATGATGTTTGAAGGAGATGCGGCGCTAAAAAAAATCGGTGTGCTTTCCGGTGGTGAGAAAAGCCGTGTGATGCTTGGCAAGCTTCTGGTGACTCCGATAGACCTGCTGCTGCTTGACGAACCTACGAATCATCTTGATATGGATGCGTGCGATGCAATGCTGGCCGCCATCGACAGCTTTGACGGAACCATTATTATAGTTACTCATGATGAGATGTTTCTTCATGCGCTGGCAAATCGTCTTATTGTATTTAAGAATGACCGGATTTTTATGTTTGAAGGCAGCTACCGGCAATTTCTTGAAAAATGCGGGTGGGAAGATGAAAAAACAGAAGAAAAATTTTCCGGGAAAAATAACGTCAACGAGAAATCCGGAACAAAACTGACAAAAAAGGAATTACGGCGCCAGCGATCTGAAATTATCAGCAAACGATCAAAACTCATAAGGCCTGTTGAAAAGAAAATTGTCCGGACGGAAAGTGATATTGAATTAAACGAAAAAAAGCTCGACGATCTCAATGCAGTTATAGTTGAAGCTTCCGGAGTTGGAGACGGCAAAAAAATAGCGGAAATTTCACGTTCTATCCATCATTGCCAGTCTCTTATTGATCAGTGCTTTGATAAACTGGAAAATCTTTACAAAGAAAAGGAAAAGCTGGAGCTGGAATTTAATGACTGGGGGGCTTAGGAATGTGGACTAATAGAACCTTTTTTGCGTTAATTGAGTGAAAGCCATGAATGTTATCAACTGTGTAAAAATAAAGTCCGGTCAATGTGTTCTGATAGTATTGAAAAAAGACCAGCGATCCGGAAAATTAACGAAGGGTATAGTTAAGGACGTTCTAACAAAAACACCAACTCATCCTCATGGTATTAAAGTTCGTTTAGAAAGTGGTAAAATTGGACGGGTGAAGAAAATATTAGAATAAAAGGGTATCGGAATTATATGATTTGCATAGGAACAAGGATGTTTAATTGCAATCATAAAATGATTATGCTATTATATATATAATGTAAGAGGTTTGATATCATGAACTCAAAAGATCTTATCAAAGCAGGCAGACTTTCAGATGCTCGCAAGCAGCTCGTTGAGGAAGTCAAGGCAAAACCTGATGATAGCCGCAGGCGAACACTTTTGTTTCAGGTTCTCGCCTTTTACGGTGAGTGGGACAAGGCTGATCAGCATCTTGACGTGATCGGCACTCAGGACGTAGGCGCTGATGTCGCAATCCAGGTATACAAAAACTTGATCCATGCGGAAAAAGAACGCACGGAAGTCTGCAAGCTGAAACGTCGCCCTTCATTTCTGCCGAAAACTCCATCCTTCCTTGAAGCGTACTACGCTGCCCAGACAAAGATAGGTGAACAAAATATAGATGAGGCAAAAGCGCTTTTAGATCAAATAGAGGCTCAACGCCCTGCCATATCCGGGACAATAAATGGAAAGGGTTTTAC
>DAOURZ010000344.1 GCA_030627475.1 Deltaproteobacteria bacterium
AATAGAGGAGTGCTTGAGGGTAGCCCGCCCGAGCTCCCGGGTAGGTCGCAAGAGGTGTCGGGCAACCGGCACCCATAGATGAATGATCGTTGCCCTGCGTGGGGTAACCCTTGCAGGGAACAGGATTCGGCTTACGGACTGTTCCGGCCGTTTTGAAACTTGAGACCTTTGAAAAATGTTCAATTTTGTTCGAGTATAAGGAAGGCTACCAAATTTTAAATCAGGTTTAAACGTAGGAATACACTACTGTATTTCGAGGCTTAAAATTTGAAACTGACGCAGTAATTGGACAAAAGGGGACGTTTTGCAAAGGTCTCAACTGGTGAGGTGAGAATAATGTTGCAGATTGAAGAACTTAAGGTAGAAGTCGGGAATAAGACAATACTTAAAAATGTTAATATGGAAATCCCGGATGGAGAAACCCATATACTTTTCGGTCCGAACGGGTCGGGAAAGACCAGTCTTATGATGACTATAATGGGATTTTCAGGCTATAATGTTACTCATGGGAAAATTACGTTCAAAGGTGAAGACATCACATATATGCCGATTCACGAGCGTGCAAGACTCGGTATCGGGGTGTTGTTCCAGAGGCCGCCGACTATTAACGGCTTAAAAACAAGGTCTATAGTTGAAATATGCAGTGGAGGTCGTCCGGTTGATGTAGACGAACTTTCCAAACAGCTTAAATTTTCCGATTTTTTGGATCGGGATGTAAATAATAACTTTTCAGGTGGAGAAATTAAACGTTCCGAGTTGCTTCAGCTTACGGCACAGCAACCCGACCTTATGCTGCTGGATGAACCCGAATCAGGTGTTGACCTTGAAAGCATTGTCCTTATTGGTGATACTATAAATTCTCTTTTGCAAAGAGGGATTAAATGCCCTAAAGAAAAGCCTCATAAAAACATAGTACAAGAAAGGACTAAATCCGCACTGGTTATTACTCATACCGGCCATATCCTTGATTATATAACGGCTGATAAAGGGCAGGTACTTTATGGCGGTGTTCTTTGTTGTTCAAGAAATGCAAGGGAAATTTTAAACTGGATTAGAGAATACGGCTATGAGGAGTGTGTAAGATGCACAATATAGATAATAATGATTTGGAAGTTAATCTTGATAACTATCAGAACGAAACGGAAGAACACGAATATATAGATGAGTTATCCCGAATTGATTCTTCAGATGCGGATAAGCTTTTAGACGTAGGTGTTGATACAAGAGAAAAAGATCGAGCAGGTACATTTATACAGAAAGACAAGTCGGTTATACACTGCAAAACCCAATTGGACGGAGTTGAGGTAATGGGGATATCCCAGGCCGGAGAAAAACATACCTGGCTTGATGATTATATGTGGAAAAATATTTCTCCCGATACCGACAAGTTTACAGCTCAGGCTAAGGAGAAACCTCACGAAGGTTACTTTATACGGTCGCTTCCGGGTGTTAAGACAAAACATTCGATACAGGCATGCCTTTATATAGCAAAAAACAAGTTTTCGCAAAACGTTCATAATGTCGTAATAGCCGAAGAAAATTCAGAGCTTCATATTATAACAGGGTGTGCTACAGCACCGCATTTGGTATCAGGTTTGCATGTCGGGGTATCTGAATTTTATGTAAAAAAAGGGGCAAAACTTATATTTACCATGATTCATGACTGGGGTGAAAAGATAAAAGTTCGTCCCAGAACAGTTATTCATGTTGAAGAAGGCGGGCTTATAGTTTCTAACTATATATCTCTAAAACCGGTCGGTTCCCTTCAGATGTATCCAACAACATATCTTGATGGCAAAGGAGCCATTGCCCGTTTCAACAGCATTCTGGTTGCCAGTAAGGACAGTTTTCTGGATGTGGGATCAAAAATTGTATTAAATGCACCGGATTCACGTGCAGAGATAATATCGCGTGCAATTACAACCGGTGGGACAATTATTGCCAGGGGAAACCTGATTGGAAAAGTAGCCGGTATAAAAGCACACCTTGAATGTAAAGGCTTGATAATAAATGATGGGCTTATGCATGCAATTCCTGAGATTCAGGGATATGTGCCAAATGTTGAAATGTCTCATGAAGCCGCTGTCGGTAAAATTGATCAGCATGAAATTGAGTATCTCATGGCAAGGGGCCTTGATGAGGATGAAGCAATATCAACAATTGTACGAGGGTTTTTAAATGTGGATATTGAAGGATTACCTGAAAACCTGAAAAATAAACTTGATAATATTATTTTTGAAACCCAGAAAGATATGATGTGAAAAAAAGATCAGGGATCAGGGTAGGGGGGTTGAGATAAGTGCAGGAA
>DAOURZ010000406.1 GCA_030627475.1 Deltaproteobacteria bacterium
AAAACCATCATACCAGTATGTTATTTTTTCAATCAACTCGGATTTGCTGCTCAATTCTGATTTTGCAAGCTGATCTATATATTCTTTAAAACAGCTATCCATCTCCTCTCGTGTTATCCCAAGAAGCGATGAATACACGGAATCCATGGAGATATCTTCCAGATTGTTAAGTCCGCTAAAAACACCTGCCTTTGAAAACTTGCTCACACCTGTTAAAAGCACAAACCTGATGTATTCATCGCATGCCTTTATGATGGTGTAAAAACCTTTTAATATCTCGCGAAGTTCAACAGCCAGTTTGCTGTTTTCTATGTTGTCGATTATCGGCTTGTCATATTCATCAATAAGAACAACAACTTTATTGATCTCGCCAAGCTTGGTCAAAAGTTCATCAAACTTGATATCATACTGTGTCTGTTTAAGGGTAATTCCATAAAGCTGCGCTGTTTTATCAAGCTGATATACAATATAGTTTAACAGTTCATCGCTGTTTCGTGCCTTTGATTTACTGAAATCTATTCTTACGACAGGATGCTTTTCCCAGTCGTAATCGGCATTGTATATCCACTGAGCCTTAAACAGCTCTTTGTTGCCTTCAAATATCTCGTTTAATATGGAAATAAGCAGACTTTTGCCGAACCGTCTCGGTCTGGAGAGAAAATACACACCTTTTGGATTTTGTACCAGATCAAATATTTTCTCTGTTTTATCCACATACAGATAATCGTTTAAAACAATGTCGCGAAATGTCTGTATCCCTATTGGAAGTCTTTTCATACTCTATACTTTAACCGCCGTGTTTACCTCTTCCATGGTTTGCCGTGCAATTTTTCCTGCCTTGCTGCTTCCTGCCGCAATAATTTCGTCAAGAAGTTCTGGCTTGCTCTCATAATAAGCTCTTTTTTCGCGAATAGGTTCAAGTGCCCGGATTAGATTTTTGGCCATCATTTTCTTGCATTCAACGCAGCCTATAGCGGCAGAACGACATTCTTGATTTACAGTATCCACTGTTTCTTTGTCACTGTATAGCTTGTGAAATTCAAAAACATTGCATACATCAGGATTGCCGGGATCATTTTTTCTTGCCCGCTGAGGATCGGTAATCATTCTTGATACCCTGGAGCTTATATCATCAGGCTTTTCAAATAGATAAATAGCATTATCATAGCTCTTGCTCATTTTTCGGCGATCAAGACCAAGTATTTTAGGTGTTTTGGTTAAAATGGCTTGCGGTTCCGGAAAGACGTTTCCGTATAAATAATTGAAACGCCGGGTAATTTCCCGGGTAATTTCAACATGAGGAACCTGGTCTATTCCAACAGGTACGCCAAATGCCTTGTACATTATAATATCTGCTGCCTGCAGCACCGGATATCCGAGAAAACCAAAGGTGGATAGGTCTTTGTTGCTCAACTGCACAATCTGATCCTTGTACGTTGGGTTGCGCTCAAGCCACGGTACCGGGGTTATCATGGAAAGAATAAGAAACAGCTCTGCATGTTCTTTTATATGTGACTGAACAAACATGGTGCATTTCTCCGGCAACAATCCGACACTAAGCCAGTCTATCATCATGTTTCTCACATTGGCAGCAATAGAACTTGTGTCCTCATAGTTACTGGTTAATGCATGCCAGTCTGCAATGAAGAAAAAACAATCGTATTGCTCCTGCAATTCAAGCCAGTTCAAGAGAGCACCGTGCAGATTACCGAGGTGAAGCGGCCCCGTTGGCCGCATTCCGCTCAAAATACGTTTTTTCTTATTCATTTAAGATCTCCAATCCATACAAAAAACTATTTAGGGTTCGCACAAAAATAAGTTCGCAATTTTAAGTGTTGAGGCATCCGTCTGACAAGGCGC
>DAOURZ010000073.1 GCA_030627475.1 Deltaproteobacteria bacterium
CAAAACGCCCCTTTTGCCCAATTTCGGCGTCAGTCTCAAATTTTAAGCCTCGAAATACTCAATGTATTCCTGCATTTAAAATTTTCGCCTTCCTTGAACTTGAACAAAATTGAACATTTTTCAAAGGTCTCTTATAGTTTTTGTAAAAATAGCAGCGAATGCAGTTTTTCGAGCCTGACGTTCCAGTTATACCGATTTTCTACAACCCGCCTGGCGTTTCTTCCCAGTTCCTCGGCCAGCATGGGCTGTTCCCATAGGGTGGCAATGGCTTCTACATAGGCATCCGGCTCTGCCTTTGTTACCAGCAAGTCTCGACCCGGAACAGCTTCAATGCCTTCGAACGCCTGTTCTGTGGCCACGATCGGTTTTGCCATGGCCATGGCCTCCAGTACTTTATTCTGAATTCCCCGCGCAATTCGTATGGGCGCTACCGAGATGGCGGCATGCCTGACATAATATCTGATGTCCTTGACTCGGCCAAGCACCTTGACATCAGAGTTTTCCGTGAGGTTCAGAATCTCTTTAGCAGGTTTTGCTCCCACCACATTAAATTGCACCTTACCCAGCCTGTTTCGCAGCCTGGGTAAAACTTTCTTCACAAACCACACCACTGCATCCACGTTTGGGTAGTAATCCATGAGGCCGCAAAAAACCATCGTACAACAAGGTTCCCGATTTTTGTCAGCAATCCGGTTGGAATCCGGATGGAAATACATGGTGTCCACACCGTTCGGCACTGAATGAATTTTTCCACCCCCTCCTGTCTTCTTCCGCAGAAAATCTGCCTCGGCTTCCGAAACTACTGTTGTGGCATCAAAAGTATCCACGATTTGCTTTTCATACAAGGCGAGCCGTTTTGCCTCAAGCATGTAGATCCAACTACGCAATTTTCCACTTTGGCCGGCATATTGCTGCCATTTGTCGGAATCAACATCAATCAAGTCCATAATCAAGCGAGGTTTTTGCCTCGAAGTTTTTTGCTTCCGGCTCATAGCAAAACAGTTTTTTAAAACAGGAGAGCGAAAGATATATTCCGCCATAGAAGAAGAAAAACAGAGAACAGCACAGACAGGATAATCTGAAAGCACCTTGTTAACATACTGAGCAGCTTGATTTTTATAGAATGCCCCAACGCTTAACGGCTTTTTTTTGCAGAGCGCCAGAGCCATGGCAGTGTGTTGGTGGACTTTATTGAGCCTGTTAAAAGAAGATGTAACGCATCGTGATTTAAGCGTATCTATGTAAAACAGATCGTCAGGGTCATCTACAAAAGTGCAAAGATGAATATTCCAGCCCTTTTCCCGGAGAAAGCAAAATTCGTGAAAAGAACGAATTTTATCTCCCTTATCGGGTGGATAGGGGATCCTGTGAACAAGCATGAGGAGATGTTTGTTTGTAAAAGATTTCATGTTATCAGTTAATTCGTTGCGCCTCGGCGCTTTTTATTTTGCATTACCTTCAGGATAAGCAAAATGCCTGAAACAGCACCAACGGAGTTCAGTATTATATCACCCCATGAAGGATACCTGCCAGGTATAACAATCTGAATCCCTTCCATAAAGATTCCCAAAACAACCGCAAAACCCAGGGCAACCCACGCTCTTTTATCTATTTTTCTTACTACTTTTTCAAGTGCCTGATTGCAGAGGTATGTGAACACCATGAACATGGGCACGTGGAGAAGATTCTGAAGCGTTGGATCCATGCCTGCCCAAAAAGAGAAGGAACCTTTGGTATTAGCCATCGGTATTAGCGACGTCATGAGCATGCATGCAGTGTATAAAAAGAAGATTGCTCTCCTGAAAGGCAAAATTGACATTTTTAACGGTTTCCCGGTATTGGTTTCAACTGGGGTCCTCTCTCTGTATCTTTTACGCAAAACCCCTTTCCCTTTAATAGTTCCCGAATTTGATCGGCACGTGCCCAGTTTTTTTGATTTTTTGCAAAGGTTCGCTCCTGTAAAAGGTTGAGCAACTCGGGGTCAAATTGCTGTATTTCAAAATCAAATATATTGAAAATTATATCTATTTTTTTTAATACGCCGATAATAGAATCCGCTTCTGTTCTATCTATAAGACCTTTTGAGATTAACTTGTTAATTTGTTTTATAAATTTGAATATAGCGGAAAGCGCTGACGAAATATTCAGATCGTCATCCATTACATCGCCAATATCTTGTTTGAAATCATCTGTTAATTGATCAATTTTCTTATAGGGTTGCCCATCCTTAAGATGGTTCAGCCGGTCGACACATTCATCCAGTTTTTGCAGGGAACGGCGAGCTTGCTGTAATACCTCGTCAGAATAGTGAAGCGGTTTTCTGTAATGGTTTGAAAGTAACCAGAACCTGATCTCTCTTCCGGTATACCCTTTTTGTAATAGCTCTCGTATGGTTACTTTGTCCTTTTTTGAAGAGGTTGCGTTTTGGCTGTTTATCCGTACTTGTTCGCTATGCAGCCAATACCGGGCCATTGGTTTTCCGGTCAGGGATTCGCAGATCGCAATTTCGTTTTCATGGTGGGGAAAAATCAACGCGCGACTGCTGGTATGGATATCAAAGCTTTCCCCTAAATACTTCATAGCCATTGCAACACATTCAATATGCCATCCTGGTTGTATGTTCCCCCATTCAGTTTTCGTATAGATGCCTCGCTTGAGTTCTGAAAGCTTGGCTCGTTTTAACAAGGTGAAATCTCTGGGGTTATCTTTCTCGTAATCGTCAAGATCGACGGTTGATCCCACCTTTATTTTATTCAAATCAAGCCTGGATAGTTTGCCATATCCGGAACATCTGGAGATATCAAAGTATATTGAGTTAAATTTTTCGTAGGCCATTCCTTTTTCAAGAAGCCTTCGTGTAAGGTTGACCATATCTTCCACATGGTCACTTGCTTTTGGATATTCCGTAGCGGGTTTGATGCCGATAGCTTCAATATCTTCAAAAAAAGCTGTAGTATATTTTTCAGTAAACGGCTTCAAATCCATTCCGGCTCTTTCTGATCCCTGAATCGTCCGATCATCCAGGTCTGTGATGTTTACCACATGAGTGACTTCGTATCCTTTGTATTCCAGGTATTGTATAAGTAAGTCGCTTGCAACAAATCGGCGAGCGAGACCTATATCTATATAGTCGTCGACAGTTGGTCCACACGAATAGATGGAGACACATCCTGATTGCAGAGGAGTGAACGGTTCCCTGGATCTGGTCATGGTATTATAAAAACGCAGAGACGGCACTTCTTTTACGGCAAAAAGAGGTGTGCTCAAATATCGTTCTCCGCTGTCAGGGAAAATAACAACCAATATTCCATGTTCCATCTCTTTGGCAATTTGCTGTGCTGCAACCATTGCAGCTCCTGAACTCATCCCCACAAAAAGTCCTTCTTGTCTGGCAAGTTGTCTTGCCATATCAAAGGCCTCATCATCTTCTATGTTGAGCTTTTTATTTAGACGATTCTTTTCATATATCTCCGGACGATACGCCTCTCTCATATTTTTAAGGCCCTGAATCTTGTGCCCAAGATATGGTTCAACTCCAATAATCTGTATGTCCGGATTATACTCTTTCAACCGCCTTGAGATTCCCATGATCGTGCCGCTCGTGCCGAGAGTTGCAATAACTGAGCGCACTTGTCCGCCTGTCTGATCCCATATTTCTTCTGCAGTACCGTGATAGTGCGCCAACCAATTTGCTTTGCTGTTAAACTGGTCTGTTAAAAAATATTTGTCGGGATTCTCCCTGGCTAACCGGTATGCTTCTTCAATAGCACCGTCCGTGCCGAGATGCACGGAAGTGAGGTGAAGTTCAGCTCCCATTGCTTTCAATATCTTTTGCCGTTCGGAGCTGGCACCCTCTGACATGGTAAGCAAAAGACGATAACCCTTTATTGCGCAAACCATGGCCAAACCGATCCCTGTATTTCCGCTTGTTGCTTCCAGTATAATCTTGTCCGGAGTTAACGTACCGTCAGCCTCGCCTGTTTCTATCATGCAAAGAGCAGTTCTATCCTTAATCGAACCGCCGGGATTGAAGTATTCTAATTTTGCCAGAATTTGTACTTCGGGGTTCGGATTTAACCTCTTAATCTCAACTAAAGGAGTATTTCCGATTTTATTTAATAGCGAATACATGTTAGATGTATACCCACAACTACTGTCTATATTACAATCCAATGTGTTTCCTGATTATTGGTCCTATAAGTTTTGTAAGATTGACAGGTAGATTTTGCCAATATCGTATTGCTTTATTATATTTTGAACTATTATCAGATTTATTTTCGAATTCATTAAACTTGTTGCCCTTCAATGATACATAATGCCAGTGTAAAGTCTCTGATTTAGCACCCCACTGTTTTTTAAAATTATAGGTTCCTTCACCTGGTGTTGAGCGACCAAAATCAAACTGATTATATCCAAAATCACATGCATATTCTATCATTGTCCAGTAAAGAAGCATGTTTGGATTATGTTTGCGATATTTTCTTAAGGCCGAGGACCAGGGGTTCTCTAATATGCGTTTAAAACCAACGATTAAACTACAGGCTGCAGGTTTGTTTTCTTTGTAAATTATGACTATTTTGGCTTTGCCATGAAACGTTTCAATAACGTTTTTCATAAAATGTTTTGAATGAACAGGCGATCCGAGATCTCTCATATTCATTGAAAACACGTCATAAAAATCATCTAAAAGTTCAAGTCCGCCAATTCGAGATTTCAGACCTTCTTTCATTGGTTTTCTGATTTGACTACGTAGCTTTGATTTAAAGGATTTCATTAATTTTTCAGATGAATCCGGAAGCTCAAGAAGCATGCGTACCTTATGCGACTTTGTCGCATAACTGATTGCTGATAGCTGATTGCTCATAGTTGATAACTCATGGCTTATAGCTGATAAGTCATAGTTTGTAGAATTATTCTTTGAGCTTTGAGCTTTGAGCTTTGAGCTTTTATTTAGGCATGAAATGGATTTGATGTGGCGAAGTTCTATGTTGTCAACTTTAAGCTTCTTGCCAAGGTTTATAGCTTCGCATAGTAAAGCTTTTTCTATTTCATCGTTATCTGCCAGGATGCCACCCATATCAAAATAGGGAATTGAAATTAAGCTATTGCCAAAGATGAAGTGTTTCAGATGAACAAGTGGGAGGATACCAACAATTGGGTTTATTGAGTTCGTGGCGGTATCCTTCCTTGGGCTTTTAGCTTTAAGCTTTAAGCTGTTTACCGCTACCAGGTAATACGTTTTGTGGCTATACGTTTTTTCTATTACGTTTTTCCAGCCAGACAGGTGATAGAGCGTACCCTGGAGGTGTTTTTCGACGTATTTGTCCCAAGCCTGTTGGTCTGTTGTTCTATATGGTCTGATTGTAATCATATCCAAAGCCATTTTTTTAAAGCGGGCTATCCACTTAACGCAAGTTAAAAAGAAATATCTATTTGAATAGATTGCTCTTTTTCCAATTTTTGATTTTTATTCAAAAATGGCCAAATACTCTTTAAATTCAAAGAATTAAGGACGATCGACTTGCGTTAAGTGGATAGCCCGCTTTCATTATATTAAATTGTTTGATCACCTATTAATTGCAAATTAATGTCCCTATCCTGGCAAGAGATAATGTCTCTAATAGAGATCAAGGATCACGTGTCGGTAGTTAAATGTCAGAAGAGACCTGTTTTTTGAAAGCGGGATTTCGTATGATTTTTTTAAGGGTATCCGCGTGATCCTGAAGATCTTTCAGGTTATTGAAGTGTAATTTTATACTAAATGTATTGCCTTCAAAATTTTTTGGGGGAATCAATTTCATACCGTTTCCGAGCTTTAAGCCTTTAACAAGTTCTTCAAATTTCTGTTCAGCACGAGTGATTGATGGGTAGCGTCTCTTTTTTAAATAAAATCTTGATTTTTCGGTTTTTTTAGTTCGATCAAGTTCATCATTTTGCAGAATTTCCTGAAAATCGCTTTCTTGAATAACTTTCATAACCGGAATATTCTCACGAAGAGAAATTTCACTAATTAGTGTTATTAGTTCTCTTTGCTTGTTCAACCCCAGCTTAAGGTCATTAAAAATTTTTACAAAAGCAATACCGGCATCTTTTTCAAATGTACCGAGTTCTACTGCCATTGAAAGAGAAATAATGTTGGATAGCACGCAGTTTTGAATAGGCAATGGAAGATGATAGATATTTATTATTTTCTTTATCAGAGCTGGATTATGCGGCAAACCAAGTAATGATGCCTCGTCAGCGAGACTTGTCATATCTTTAAAAAAGCCGGAAAGCATAAAGAGAGATACGGACTGTTCAATCAGATTGAGTGGCCTTTGGAATGAATTATCTGTTATTGCAAATTTTACGCAGTCAAGCTTGTTGGCGTTAGAGCCTGGAATTTTCGCCTCAATATTCAACAAACCAAGTATACGGCACGCCTCAATTCGCCGGAAACCGCATATGATGGTATATTTTGATTTTTTTTTTATTAATATCGGGGAATTTATCAAACCCACATTCTTAATAGAATCTACAATATCATCTATGCCCGTCTCGGTTGTGATGCGAAAGGTTTGATCCTCTAAATCTATAAGTGACAGTGGAACCTGTTTTTTTTTAAAGTCCATATTTTTTCCGTCAATCAGCTTTAGGGTTTTGCTATGTTATTCCTGACTCACTTTTTGAGTTTGGAAATATTTTGAATATATCAAAATTTAACTATTAATATCAATAATTTTATCAGCAATTCTAATTTTGGAATAACATACCCCTTTTTGACTGTACTCCATGAAGGGATAACCGGTATGCCTTCCAAATCTGTG
>DAOURZ010000241.1 GCA_030627475.1 Deltaproteobacteria bacterium
GAAAAACACACTGGCTTTCCCGGTCAGAGTCCATGCGCTTGTTCGGTTTTTCTTGGTTTTTCGATAATTTTTAGAACTATGTGCTAATTGCCTGGAAGTCCAAGTAACAGCGTACATATTGCTTGCCTAATTAAATATTGCTTACGTTGAATTTTCACCCAAGGTTGCCACGATCAATACGCGTTCGGGGCTCTTGTCAGGCGAAGTGTTTTTGTTCGACACAACTGGCACCTGAGGTTCAACTTGATACGGACTGCCTTAAATGTTCACTCCCCTCATAGACAGCCAATTCTTCGTGAAGGCGCGCAATCATTTTGCGGATGCCAGCCTTTGTGAATCCTTTCGAAGCAATGGGGTGGGTTTGCTGTAATCGTTTCAATCGTTCTTCAAGAATACGCATTTCTTCCTGCGCTTTCCCGTATTCCGTTAGGTTGAAAATCATAGTTTAACCTCCACAAGCCCTTTGCGCCGTCCATCGGCTTCACGTGTACGACTGAAAAATTCAATCCACTCATTCCAGTCAGTTTCGTCTTCCGCAGCAAAGATTTCTTCTGGACGACGGGTCAGAATCATTTCTTCCAGTTCTAATGCCGCCTCAATGCCTTGCTCAATTTGATGTTGGAAATCTGGTGGAAGCAAAATGACTGCGTCAATATCGTCTGGTTCAAGTTTCGCCGTAACGAAACTTCCATCAATCAACAATCGTAGCCCTCCAACCAGTCGAGATAGCTCTATCCAACGCCGAAGTCGAAGGGTCAACCGTCTGCGCCGCCGAGACAAAGAACCAAATCGAAACATAATTTTGGCTTCCGATGCAAGGTACAACCCTTCTGATAGGTAACCATCAGTGCAAAATTTGGGAATTATCGAACCTTGCGACTCCATCTGAACTCCTTGGTATCCAATAAATTATACCATATTCTATACCAGAAAAGGCAGCAAATGCAAATCAAGCCAAGCCACTACACGTTGTTGTTCGATAACGAACATAACTTGCTGAGCCGAACATTTACATATGCTACGCAAGATCTGCCTCTAAGTTGCAAACGTAATTCACCGGCAATATTGAATGTGATCTGATTATGCTGCCGACTGGCTTCTATTTTCAAACCTTCCGACAATGCTTAAAAAACGGAGCAAAAACTTTTTCTGCAATTTTTCCGAACTCTTCATCAATCGGATCTGTTTTATTGAAACAAAGATTATAATAAGGATTATCAGACTCGCTCCAGCTCCAGCTTCCTTTGTAATAACCTCCAATCCATTTTTTTCTTGAGTAATTTAATGCAGTCCGCCGGTTTTCATTTTTTATTAATATCTTTTGAGCATAATCTATTGATGTTTCAGGAAAAAAATGAATCGGTTTTGATAATCCCTGCCAGTATAACGCAAGTAGATTCTCTAACATATCTTTACTTTCTTTAACAGGATCAAATTCCCATGTTTCATCTTTGCAAATAAGATAACTCTTGTTCAGATAGTCTTGTTCAGTCAATGAACAAAGAACAAGATGATAGATCCAGGATTTTAAAAGATCTTTTGCATTTCTTTTTGCGTATCGGATATTAACCTGGCCAAACTCAAAAATATTATCCAGTACACCGGTTATTTTAAAATCCGGGATATTCAGGTCAACTTGAACAGGAGCAAGTTTTTTTTTAAAATCATTTATTCTGCCGACAAAATCTTCTACATCAGCTCCTGATTCTCTGTAGTAAAACTCCCCTGCATTGCCGTAAGGAAGGCGCCCCATTGCTCTATATACTGGCAATGAATGCTTCAAGTCAAACCCGGATATGCAATTTTGAAAAAGCTTCTGTTCCACATGATATTTTTCAATGCCTTCTAATGTAAATGCTTCCCTGTCGTCTGAAACAGGCGATACTGCTTCAAGATATATTTCGAGTCGCTTTTCAAGCAGAAATTTGGCAGGATTGGTGAAAAAAATAGTTAACCTGTCAATATCCAGGCTCTTCCATTCTTTTGACGGCTCTGAAAGCCCTGTGGAAACAAAATGTAAAGCTGCGTTAGATTCAAAAGATCTTTTACTGCTAATAAAATTTTCTTCAGCATAACTGAATAACTGACTGTCTTTTTTGAAATACTCCTGAGAAAACGCCTGTAGTTTGTGCCTGATTATAACGTGATCAAGAATGCATTTTTCGGGAGCATAAAAATTTTTCTCAATATAGTCAAGCAATTCACTTACAACAACAGAGGGAGGAATTTGAGTGTTATCTTCGATGCTCTGCCCCACATAACTGATATAAAGCTTCTTCCTTGCTGAAATAAGCGCCTCAAGAAAAAGATATTTGTCATCATTTCTTCTTGATCTATCTCCCTGTTTCGGGTTTTTTGCTATAATATCGAAGCTTAAAGTTTTTGAATCACGCGGGAATGCATCATGATTCATACCTGCAAGGCATACAACCTTAAACGGAATACTGCGCATTGGAAGCATCGCACAAAATGTAACCCCTCCGGCAATAAAACCCGAGCCTGAATCCTCACGTTCAAAACGCGTTTCAAGATATGTTTTTATAACCTCAATACTTATATTCTTATCAAAACCGGACAGTTCCTGCTTTTTTGATATGTCATCCAGAATATAGCGTATAAGCTGTATCTCATATTCAATATTATTGTCATTCTTGGGGTCATTTTTTGGGAAAAATCTGTCAATTATAGAGTTAAGGATATCAACCCATCCGGATAATGTTTCAGGTTGGTTCAGGTCATCTACACATTTAAAAACTCTATCCAGAAATTCAAGGAATCTTCCCAGAATTTTGACCTCATTTCCTTCAATGTTGTCATAGGGAAGAATTCCGCAAAACATATCTCTTTCATGACCAGGCATCGCATATCCCAGCAACATCCTGTCAATGCCGGCTCTCCAGGTGTTTTCAGAAAATGCGGGAAGATTTAATTTTGTACGGCTTGCAGCATCAATTCCCCATCTGATTCTTGTATCATTTATCCAGCGTCTGATAATCTGTATATCTGATTCAATCATTTCGAAATTTTCTTTTATCCCTGACGATTCCAGAAGAGAAATAATCCGGTCTGCACCTAATCTGCTGTTTTTAAGATCAAGTATTGACAAAAATGAATCAATAATTCGACTTTTTTGTCTGATGCTGCGGTCTGCAATGCTGAAAGGGATGCGCAATGAATCATATGCCCTGGCATCAAATACGGCATGTATAAATGGAGCATATGTTTCTATATCAGGTGTCATTACGATTATATCTTTTGGTCCAAGTTCCGGGTTTTCTTCAAACATGGCAAGCAAATTATCGTGCAACACCTCAATTTCTCTCATGGGACTGTGGC
>DAOURZ010000031.1 GCA_030627475.1 Deltaproteobacteria bacterium
CAAGTTACCAACAATTGCAAAGGTAGACTCATTAGGTTCTCTGCGCACGTTATGCTAATCAGGTCGTAAATTAATTAAAAAGGAGACGAGCATGATTCAAAAAAAGATTCTTAACCCAAAACGTGTTCGGCGCATTGACGGGGGCTTTAGCTTTATCCCGCACCGTTTTCTTACCGATGGATTTGCAGCGGCTTTAAATCAACACGAGTTGTTGTTGTATCTGTTTCTGATTCTGACCTCGGATCGCCATGGTCTTTCTTATTATGCCTATGATGCAATCTGCTCGCTGCTGGCAATGACTGTTGACCAATACATTGAAGCCAGAAACTCCCTGATACAAAAAGACCTTATTGCCTTTGATGGCACTCTGTTCCAGGTGCTTAAATTACCGGCTAAAGCGCCTAAAGCATCAAAGTCCAAACTGACCGGCCCTGATGCCCTTCTTGATCTTGCCAAACGAACAGTGAAAGGAATTTGACATGGCAAAAAAGTTGGCAAAGGCGGTGGATAATTATTTGGTGTGGATGATAGCTGCCGGTTACGCTTCAGGTACCATCATGATCCATGAACGTCTTTTAAATCATTTTCAAAACTTTATAACCAATCAAAACATCTCATGGGAACAAGTGTTTACTTATGACACGTTGAATGGCTTTGAAAAACATTGCAACTTAAATTTTGCTGCAAATGTCCTGCGAAGCCTTAGCAGGTATCTTTTTAAGCAAAAATTGATATCTGATCCGATAAAAAAACCACGTGTTCGGCTGCCTGAGATATATGAAGACTATCTGCATTATTATGAAAAAATCAGACAGGTTCGTCGTTCGGCATTTGCTCAAACCAGAAATGTTTTATCTGGGTTCAATGATTACCTGGCAAAACAAGACATTGATATTGCCGGTATAAAAATTGAGCAGATAGACGATTTTTTAACTGAATTTAACGTTCGCCTTATGCCGGCAACCTGTCGATACAACCGCTCTTATCTGCGTGGGTTTTTAAGATATCTGTATTTTCACCGGAAGATTCTAAAAAGGGATTTAGCCCCTTTGATTGTCGGCGTTCCTGTGTACACGCAAGCCCAGCCCCCGAAGTTTTTACGATCCGATGAAGTAAAAGCACTGTTTGCCGGTCTGTCCACAGACAATTGCAAAGAGATTCGAACTTCAGCCATGGTTCATTTGGGATATACTCTGGGCCTTCGTCCCAAAGAGATCAGTCTGATCCGTCTGGATGATATCTCATTTGTTCAGGGTGAAATAAGTCTTGCGGATCGAAAAAGCGCTAATCCCATCAAACTTCCTTTGCCCGAGATTACAATCAAGGCTATTGCCGCATATATTGTGGGATGCCGGCCTGAAAGTGATCACCGTGAGCTGTTTTTAACCTTTCGTGTTCCGGTAACACCAGTCAATGCGGCAACAGTCGGTCACGACATCACGGTTGCCATACAAAAGATCAATCCTTCGGCATCAGCCTACTGGCTCAGGCATACATACGCTCAGAATTTGCTGGAAAGCGGGGCATCCATTTTTGAAGTCAAACAGATGATGGGCCATGACAACGTTCAGTCTACAAAACGTTATATTCATATCCACACAAAGTTAATGCGCAAGGAGCTGTTTGATGAGACACTTTAAAAGTTCAATAGCCTTATTGCTGGAAGAATATATCACCTATCGATGCTCTCTTGGCTATACGGAAAGTAATCTGAGACCACAGCTTTACGCGTTTGATCAATATGCATGTAACAAAAAAGCCGGTCAGGATGACATGATGCCTCCCTTTTTCCTTGATTTTAAAAAAAATCTCAAAGAAAAACCGCAAAAATTCAATGCAATGTTATTGGCTATGCGCGGATTTTTTAATTACCTTGTCCGCCGGCAAATCATAGATGAAAATCCTGTAATTGATATTTGTTCGTATAAGCCGAATGCCTTTATCCCTTTTGTATTCTCACCGGATCAAATTGATAAACTGCTTTTAGCAGTTCAGAGCGCAATCCGAAAAGATCCGATGTACTTTTTTAAGGATTATTCCGTGTACATGGCCATATTGCTGCTTGCACGATGCGGGATGAGAATCAGCGAACCCTTACGGCTTAAGCCTGATCACTATAGAAGCAGCGAGGGAACTATTTATATTGAAAAGACCAAGTTCAGCAAAGATCGATTGATACCGGTTCCTAAGGCGGTCATCAGTGAAATGAGCAATTATCTAACTGTACGAAAAGCCTTTATCCAGGATCAAACTTCATATCTTTTGCCGGGACAAAACAGCCATACATTATCAGCCAATAAAATTTACAGAGTATTTGGCCGGGCGGTTAAAGATATCGGCATTGATCAGCCCAGGCGAACTATCGCCAATACAACGTTTGGGAAACCAACGCCTCACAGCTTGAGGCACTCTTTTGCCATAAATACTATGAAAAGAATCAAACAACATGGCAAATCGCCCCAGAATGCATTGCCGATACTGGCAGTATATTTGGGACATTGCAAATATCGCTATACTGCCGTTTATCTTAAAGTCGTTGATGCCGAGCATCGGCAGGGACTAGTCGATTTTGCAATAAGCAGGAAGGAAGAAATATGAAACTTTCAATATGTCTCCATCAATTTTTTGATCAGTATCTTCCCCTGATAAAAGGGGCAAGCGATGAAACCATCAATTCTTATCGCCAGTCTTTTACTTTGTTTTTAAAGTTCGCAGCGACTTATCAAAACCAGCCAGTCAAAGAGATACAAATCGAACATCTCACTGCCGATTTAATCTTTGACTTTCTAAATCATCTTGAAGAGCAGAGAAAAAATTGCGCAAGAACCAGAAACAGCCGTCTCGCTTCCCTTAAATCCCTGGCAAAGATGATTCGATTAATGTATCCGGAATACCGCAAAACCGCAGAAACGATCCTTAATATACCTCAAAAGCGATGGCAGAAGCCTTTAATAGGCTTTTTAACGCATGATGAAGTCCTCAAAGTTCTGGGTTCAGTTGATCTGAAAACAAAAGATGGCTTCCGCGATTATACGCTTATGCACCTTCTCTATGACTCAGGATGCCGAGCCAGTGAACTTGCGGCCCTAAAAATTGACTATTTTGACCCGAAAAAAAGAATGCTTGCCATTTTGGGAAAAGGCAACAGGTATCGACGGCTGCAACTCTGGCCTAAAACAGCAGCGCTTGTTGAACAATACATTAAGGATTATCGCCTGCTTCCAAAACCGTTGTATGAAGATAGCCTGTTTATTAACCAGCGTAAAGAATCGTTAACACGACACGGCATTTATCGGATATGCGAGAAGTATTTGAATAAAAGTCTTTCCGTAAAAAAACTGGAATTTATCAACCCCGTACACAGCTTCAGACACTCTTGTGCTGTGAACATGTTGATGTCAGGGGCATCATTAACCGAGATAAAAAACCATTTAGGTCATGAGAAACTTGGATCGACTATGGTTTATTTGCATCTCAATTTGCCGAAAAAAAGAGATGTTCAAAAGCGGTTTATAGAGTATACTCAATCAAATTTAAACAATGATACAAAAATAAACGAGTTAATTGATTGGGAGAATAAAGAGAAAACGTTAAACTGGCTCGACAGTCTTTAAGGGAAAAAACAAGTCGATGCCTGCTAACGAGAAGTACGCACACTTGGAATTTATTATGTTGCCAGTGAAATTATAAAAATGGCTGAAAGATGAATAACTACCTGAATATATATCACATATCTTCAAAAAGCCAGAATGCTGATATAATCGTGCAATTTCAATGAGATAGAAAAACACACAACATAAGGGGCGCTGGTGCTTTTGTTGCTTTATTTGTGGAAGACTATGGTCAGTTAACAGCAAGCCTCCCCTCCACGCTATTTTCTTATCGAAGGACAGCTTAGGCCAGTTCCTGATTAAGCTTCTTGAGTATTTCTTCGATTTCTTTCTTAGAAATATCCTGCTTATCCCCTTTAAAATATGCTACCAACATATAAGCAGTGATTTCTCCTGATTTCCAGAGGTAAATCGACCGAAAGCCACCGCGTTTGCCCTTCTTAACATCGGAACTCGCTGTTCTTACTTTCCAAATTTCTTTGTTCCAGCCAGAGATCGGGTCCCCGATGGTTGGATCTTCTTCTATCGCCTGGATCGTACCTGCAATGTCATCCTTGATCCTACGATATTTCTTTTTCAGTATTTTTATGGACTTCTGGAAGGTTTCGGTCAAATAAATTTTATAATTCATCCCAAACTTCCTTCCATGGTTTGATTCTATCTAACTTGATATCCTCTAATCCCTTTTTAACCAATTTTTTAAATTCAACTGAGCGAGAAAGAATTTTCGTTTCCTTACGGTCTTCAAATTCTTCAAGAATAGCAAGGATCTTCTTATAACTTTCTATGGGAATAATAACAGCGGTGGCGTTACCTTTTTCATTGATCACATATTGCTCACTTAGCGAGATATCCATTAGATTATTCTCCTTTTATATGAGAGGGAAAACTTTTAGGTCGAACCTTGATTATTATAATATATGAGGTTAGAAAAATCGCTGGTGCCTTGTGCCCTTATTCATCACAAAATCCTTACTTTTTTGTTAACTGCATTCCCCCATGATCTTAATCATGGTAAACTACATAAGCAGATAAATCCAAAACTATCGAATTCTTTTATCTGTATACCTTATTTTATGAAGCTCTTTTAATTTTGCCGGATCATTGATCTGGCTTATTTTATCAATTATTTCAGGTGAAATTTTACCAAAACGTAATTTAAGAACCTCAATAATATTTTCTTTTGTATCAGATTTTTGAAATTGTAATCGTGTGATTGCTTTGTCATAAATATTTATCTTGTTTTAGATAACAGCGTATTAACGCCGATTAACATAGCCATACCCAACATAAATATAAGCCACCCTGAAAAATCATGTAAAAATCCCTGGGCAACTTTTTCTCCGTATCGACTGGCAAGCGCTGCGGTAATTGTAAGACGCATCACATTGGTAAATATTGCAATCGGCACGGCAGAAAAAAATAAAACCCACTTTTTCCACTTTGACAAGCTGATCATAAAGGTAAAAGCAGCGCTCAGTGCTAAAAGAGATGTCAATGATCGAAGCCCTGAGCAGGCATCTGCTACTTCTAATGTAGTGCTGGCAAGATGGAGGATATTTCCCTCTCTTAATATACTTATCCCGATAGCATCGACTAAATGAGCGGCAATGTATGAAGCAAAAAGTTTCATGGGAAAAGCAAACTTGTTCCAAATGATAGCCGGTATTGGAACCATAAAAATCAGGTACAGTAGCGGCATTGAGAGTTTTTTTGTAAACTTGCTTCCCGTTAGAAAGAGAGCAATTCCAAACAGGATAACGATCATGGATGTTCGCTGGAGAAAGTATTCAGTGCCGACCCATGCTACGATAAACTGGACAATGCCTGCCAGGATAAGTAGTACACCCCAATTGTTTGAAACAATCTCAATCTGTAATAATTCTTTGCGTATATTCCAGATCATGTATCCTGTAATAAAGGGGATAAGATATCCGTGGGAATAATTTTTATTTACTTCCCAGTCATGGATCATTCCAACAATTACAGGGTAATAGAGGGCGATAAAGAAGGCAGAGAGAATGAAAAACTCCACATAGAAAATCGTCAATGGATTATTTTTTGTCAGGGTTTTAGGCATATAATTACCGTAATTATTTGGGAACGTGAACAAATTAACTCCCAGGCAAATACTCCTCTAATAATGGAATAACGTGTCTGGTAAATTCCTTCAGGTTGTTTATTGCACCTTCCTTGTTTGAAGGAGCCATGATGCGGACAAAAGAACCGTCGGTTCGACGCTTGAAAATTGAATCAATTACCTGATAAATTTTTTCCATATATTCTGACCGTATGATCCGGCCCCGACAGTGGTACCAATATAATACAATTTGCTGTTCGGCTCCTTTTTGCATTATCATTTGATTGATGACAACAGGTGTTCCCTCAGGATGGTAGCTATATAGCGTAAATGGTTTGAGTGATGCTACATCCCATCCTGCTCCTGGCATACAATTTCTGGGGGAGTGAAACCCCTTTCCCTCCATGCTGGCAAAATAGCTGATATACAGACTAATTATATCGCCAGAAACTGATTGATAACTACGATCTATGTAATCATCTACTCCGAGTACCTGTTCTATGTCAGTAGATAGTTTGCCGGTCTTTATACATGTCCAATCTCCAAGTGTCATGGGAAAGTTGTCAAGAGCCTGCTTTATTGGAACCTCAATCCCTTTGCTGAAGGCATGCAGGAAAACGGTTGTGACAACAAGAATTATGCAAACAAAAATTATACGTGTGTGTGATAGCATAGGCAATCGGGTTTGTTTGGGTTGCTGATTCCTGCGGCTTAACAGGATAGATTATTGTACAATAATTTTATGCTTGAAAATCGGAATCGGGAAATAAGCTTTTTGAATCTTGATTCTGTTTTATTCAGGTTTACGTATGTTCGAAATCTCGCAAGAGGAGACAAGTTTTTTGTTCCGGGTATATTCGGGTCTAACTCCCATGGGTGAAGATAAAATATAAACGGACTTCCCTCTCTATTGATACGTTTCAGCCCTGCTTTGATAAAAGAATATGGGAAAAGCCTGAAATAGCCTCCGCCTGAACAGGGAATGTTGCGTCCAAAAAATCTGACTGTGCTTATGGGAAATTCGAAGAGCATATTTGAGTTTGTCGGGTCATTGAGTTGATTAATTTTGGGTTTGTCGTTGTTCAGATTCCAGATGAACGGGAAGCGAGGGGCAAATGGCATTCCGTAATAGTCATGACGGATTGGAAATATGCTTGAGTCGTATTTGTAGCCTTCTTCTGCCAGAATATTCAGCGCCCATAGCGTCTTTTTTGTTATGGAGTAAGTAGGCGCCCGATAGCCGATGACCTCCTCGCCTGTCAGGTCCTCCAGGATTTGTTTTGATGTTTTGATATCTTCTCGAAATTGTTCTGGCGTCTGGTCATGGATTACCTGATGACGATAACCGTGCGATGCGATTTCGTGACCTCTGTGATGAATTTCTTTGACCAAATCAGGGTATCTTTCAGCAATCCAGCCAAGGATAAAAAAACTCGCCTTCGGCGAGTTTTCTGACTCCTGATCGTCCAGAAGGTCGAGAATTTTGTTGGTGTTTTTTTCTACAGTCGAAGAGTATTGATCCCAGTCATCGTATTGGATTGATTTTGACAGTGCATGAACTTGAAAGTAGTCTTCGACATCAATAGTTAAAGCGTTTGTCAGGTTGTCGGGGTTCATCAAGTTTCTATACCTATGATTCCTTCTTCATAATCAGACCCTGTTTTAGCAAAAAGCCAATCACTTCGTCCACACATTGCTGCAAACCGAGTTTGTCTGTGTTAATAATAAGTGAGGAATGTTCAGGTTCTTCATAAGGAGCCGAAACACCGGTCATGTTTGTTATTTCGCCTGTAAGGGCTTTTTTATATAAGCCTTTTGGATCACGCTTTGCGCACGTTTCAACACTACATTTAATATATACTTCATAATAAGACCAGCCGGACATTAACTTGCGCACATATTCCCGGCTTTGTTCATATGGCGCAATAAAAGCTGTAAAAACAAGCAGACCGGCATCCACCATAAGTTTTGCTACTTCGGCAATGCGCCTCACATTCTCTTTTCTGTCTTCAGGAGTCAAACTTAAATCCTTATTCAGGCCGGTTCTGATATTATCTCCGTCAAGCACATAACTGCGCACACAAAGGTTATGCAGTTTTCTTTCAACAGCATGGGCCAGTGTGGACTTCCCGCTTCCCGATAGACCCGTGAACCAGAGCAGACCACCGCCATGGCCATTTAAAAGCCATCGATCAGCAATGGAAATAGATGATGGGGAAGGAAAAATATTCATAAAACTCAATATCCATTTGGATTTTTTTCTTGCCATTGCCATGCATCAATGCACATTTGATTGATACCGTATTGGGCAGCCCAACCCAGTTCTTTATTTGCCTTGGTCGGGTCGGCAAAACATGTCGCAATATCTCCAGGCCGGCGGTCAACAACTTTATGTGAAATTTTCCTTCCTGAGGCCTTTTCAAAAGCCGATATTATTTCAAAAACACTATAGCCGCGTCCCGTCCCGATATTATATGTTTCAACTCCAAAATTTGATTTGAATTTGGATAGAGCGCTTATGTGGGCTTTTGCAAGATCAACAACGTGAATATAATCACGAACTCCTGTGCCATCGGGTGTGGAATAATTACTGCCAAACACGGAAAGCTCGGAAAGCTTGCCGATTGCTACCTGACAGATATAGGGAAAAAGATTGTTGGGAATTCCATTCGGGTCCTCGCCAATCTGACCACTGGGGTGAGCTCCAACAGGATTAAAATAACGAAGAAGAACAACATTCCAATGTTTGTCAGCCTCAAAAAGATCTTTCAGAATATCTTCAATCATCAATTTTGAACGACCGTAGGGGTTGGTCGGATTAACAGGAAACTCTTCTCTGATCGGAACTTCTTTTGGATCGCCATATACTGTAGCAGAAGAACTGAAAATTATATTTTTAACATTATTATTATTCATGACACTGCAAAGAACCAACGTTCCTGCTACATTGTTGTGATAATATTTAAGAGGTTCGGATACGGATTCACCAACAGCTTTAAGCCCGGCAAAATGAATTACAGCGTCAATTTTTGATTTTTGAAAAACATTATTTAACGCGTACCGGTCAAGCAGATCAATCAAATGGAACTCAAGAGTTTTTCCGGTCAGCTTTTGTACACGTTTTAACGACTCCATATTACTGTTGGAAAGGTTGTCCACCACAACAACATCATATCCTGCATGTAAAAGCTCCATGCAGGTATGGCTTCCAATATATCCGGCACCACCTGTTACTAATATTTTCATGGCTTTATCCCCCTATGTTTTGGGTTTTTATTTGCGAAATGGACGAGGTGGAGACAAGGTAATACTTATTAAGCCTTTGTTCTCCACATAGTCGTTTTCTTCATCCAGAGTTGAATCAACAGATTTATATGTATAATTAAGCCCGATAGATACCCATTTTAAGGGCTGAAAGGTAATGCCGATTAAGCCTTTATTTTCCACATAGTCGTTTTCATCCAGCGTTGAATCAACCAATTGATATGTATAATTCAGCCTGATAAAAGTCCATTGTAAGGGCTGAAGGGTTAAACCAATAGCGGCTTTTGCCGTGTTATCTTTTCTTTCAGTATCAAGGTTCACATATTTATCTCTTCTGTAAGAGCTGGTAATATCTCCGCTTAGATGTCTTGTAAAGCTGTATGAGGCATTATATTGTGCCTGATAAAAAATATCGAAACCAAGATTTTCTGCACCAAAATAGGTTTCATCATAACCACTTGAACCTGTGAGATTTATAGAACCTTGCTTAAATGTCCAGGATTTTCCAAGATTACCGGTTATGGATAATCCGGACTCGTCTTCACTTCCTTCCCTGTCCTGGTAAAAATACCCAACACTAAAAGCCAGGTGTGTATCTTGATCTACTGTATAATCTATACCTATTGAAGGATCATAAATATGATATTTTTTA
>DAOURZ010000244.1 GCA_030627475.1 Deltaproteobacteria bacterium
TCGAAGAAATATATTTAAGGAATCCCTTCTCAACAAAGATTCGTTTACTGTAACATGTGAACTTGTCCCGGGAAGAGGTTCCAGAAGCAAGGTACAGGACAGACTTCTCGAATTTGCCGAGAAAGCTGCAATTAAGGGTAATATTCAGGCCTTGAGTATTACCGAGAGTGCAGGCGGTCATCCGGCTCTCAGTCCTGAAGTATTGGGGAAAGACATTTTAAAGCTTGGTGTTGATCCTTTGGTACACCTGACCTGTAAGGACAGGAATCGCAACCAGCTGGAAAGTCGTTTGTTTGCTCATGGCAGGGAAGAGATGTACAATCTTCTTATTATGGGAGGGGACTATCCCAGATACGGTTTCAAGGGATATGCCAAACCTGTATTTGATCTTGATACAGTTCAGCTCATAAGAATGGCTGACGAGATGACCGGAGAATTTGCGGTGGCAAAACATGCACCTGGTGGAGGGACAACACTGCCACCAATTCCTTTTTTCAAAGGATGTGTAATTTCTCCGTTTAAAAAACTGGAATCTGAGGTGATGACCCAGTTATTCAAACTCCACAAAAAAATTGCTGCCGGCGCTGATTTTGTCATCACTCAAGTTGGATTTGATGCTCGCAAATTTGATGAAATAATACGGTACATGCGACAAAACGGCCTGAATGTACCAATACTTGGGAATGTTTATATACCAGGCAAATCAGTAGCTTCACTTATGCATCAGGGCGTGGTACCGGGCTGTGTAATTACCGATAAACTTATATCGTTGTATGAAGAAGAATCTTTGCTTCCTGACGCAGGTAAAAAGAACCGATTAATTCGTGGAGCCAAGCTGATGGCAATTCTGAAGGGCTTAGGATATGATGGAGTTCATCTTGGAGGATCTAAGCTTAATTATGAAGATATAGAATTTGTTCTGGAAAAAAGCAATAATTTTTATTCCGACTGGCAACGTTGGACCAAAGAATTTTCTTTTCCTCAAAAAAACGGTTTTTACTGTTTTGAGTTTGATGCAAAGTCAGGGTTGAATACTGATGTGGTAGTAAATCGTAACAAGAATGTTCCTCGAAAATCAGGGTTCTATCGTTTTAACAGATGGCTTCATGGGAACGCATTTGACAAGAAAGGTTGCCTGTATCCCCCTTTAAAAACACTTTGTTGTATAATATCAGGAACATCCATTGAGAAAATATTTGCTAAAACCGAGTATCTTATTAAGTTTAGCTGCTTTGATTGCCGGATGTGTGGAGATTGCATACTTTCTGAAACTGCTTTTCTGTGTCCCCAGTCGCAGTGCGCCAAGTATTTGCTTAACGGTCCCTGTGGAGGAAGTCTTGATGGCTGGTGCGAAGTTTATCCCGGAGTTAAGCGCTGTATCTATGTTCGAGCTTACGAACGGCTGAAGTCTTTTGGTGAAGAAAAAAGTCTTAAATACAATATTATTCCGCCAAGAGATTGGTCTTTAAATTGTAAGTCATCATGGATTAATTATTTTATGGGGAAAGGTCACGAAGCCCTTAAAAAATACCTTTAGAACGAGTTCCTTACTCCCCAAACATACTCTTCGTGATTGATTTTGTTATAGTAATCAACCCTGCTATTTTTCATGTCCACACACCAGACATAATCCGGATTAAGGACGTTCAATTCAGATGACCAATATATACCTGAAACAGGGTGCAAAAATGGATGCTGATCCGGAAGTACCGGATTTTCTTTGCTGTAATCAATCAGTGTTCTAAAATCCTTTACTTTTGGAAGTCGCCAGTTCTTATAACCGCAGTACTTTTCAGCATTGAGGTACATAATAAATTTTTTAGCCTCTGACAGATTTCCTCTGCCGTGCAGAAGGTTTGCATTTTTTGTCCACATTAATCCGGAAAGACTATCAGTAACAGTCCCGTTTTCATGATCGTAAAAACGTTTTTCGGGCCAGGCTTTTCCACTTTTAAGCGCCCCATCATCTCCGGCATAGCAAGAGACATTTTGTCCGGTCTTTGGAATCAGATCACTTGCGCTGCTTGCGGTACGTACCGGCCATACATGGTTGAGCATATGGTATTTGTGTCCATAGTCAATGTGTCCGAGAAAGAAATATATACGCCATGCGTGATTGCTGTAATCGGTTGTAGTAGTACTTGTCCAGTACCAGGCTTTTACATTGGAAAAAAGATGACTGAAAGGAAGCGCCGGAGCATGCCTTCTTCTGTCAATAAGAGTTGCAAGTTCGTTTACGTCAGGCAATCGCCAATCGTGATATCCGCAGTATTTTTTTGCATTAAGTTGCGCAACAGCATCAAGAGCGCAAAACCAATTACATGCACCGGCGGCAGTACCGGCATTTTTTGTCCACATAAGTCCGATTAGCCTGTCAGTAACCGTTCCATCCGAATGATCTGAAAAACGACCTTCTTCTCCGAAACTTTTCCTTATTTCTCCGGGAAAAAGGAAAAAAGTAAGAAGCAAAAAAAGAATCGCCCGGCTGCAAGTTAAGACAAAAGAAATCTTTCGGCAATATTCGTCAGGGTGTTTTTCCATCCATTACTCCGGCATAGGGTTCGCACAAAAATAAGTTGGCAATTTTAAGTGTTGAGGCGCCCGTCTGGCAAGGCGCGAAAGCGCAGGCAGGTGCATTGATTTGGGTCGGGATAACAGATAAAGATATAACTGATAAAATTATAAAAAGCGATGTTAAAAGCCGCTTTATTGAAGTTCTCGTTATATTTTTCCATTCATGAAAAATCTTGCAATCTGCCCTTGCGTGATCTAAAAAACAGACTAAGGAACGTGGACGAATTAACTTCCGCAAGTAGGCGCACAAATTTAGATCGGTCAAAGATGGCCTGAAGCTGTGATGCATAATTGAAGAAGTTAATTCGCCCACGTTCCTAATCTTTTGCGTACCTAAAATTTTTTCAGGAGGTAAATCGTGAACAACAATAAGACAAATATACTGTCACCGGAAATTTGCGCAACCAGGATGTTTGAGCTTAGCGGCTTAACGTTTGCTCCGGATGTCGCTTCCGGGCTTTGGCCGAAAATTTTACAACACAAGTGGCTCATGTCTGAAAAACTTGGCCGAGACGTAGGGTTACGAACCGCATGTATTGACTTTGTTGAAAACATTGATCAGGCTCACAAAGAATTCGTGGCTTACAAAAAGCCTGACATTCTTGCCGAGATGGGAGCGCAAACAGTCAGCAAGGAAATATGGGACACCATTTCCGATTCCCAGCCGCCTAGGCAGATAGTTGAGCACAGAATTATACTTCCTCTAACCGAAGAAAAGCTTGCCAGAAAACACGGTGTTGTTCCTCCAAAA
>DAOURZ010000368.1 GCA_030627475.1 Deltaproteobacteria bacterium
ATAGGGAGGATTTTCTCGTTTTTTCTGTGATATATAATATTTTCGAATCATATTATACAATATGATATGCATATCTTATATAAAGTTCGGAAGGTTTTTGTATTATCTTCTAAATCCGAGCATAAATTTCCATCTCGCAGTCACAGACCGACCGGATTGTAATCCGAAGTATCAGGGAGGATGCTCATGGTTTTGTTACGAAAATCGATATCACCATTCAAGACTTGCATTACCACCGGATTTTCTCCCACCTTTGACTTTTCCAGAAGATTTGCCACAATTAGGACATTCTCTTTCTCCTTTATGGACTATTTCACTAATGATGAATACCTTATCACAGTGAGGACATTTGAATGCTATATTGTTTCCTTCCCAATCCTCACATTGAGTTAGATTAATTGGATCAATCTTTTTTGTCGGCATATAATTATTCCAGTTTGACTAATTTAAGTTTAATAAGATTCTTTCCTTTTGTTTCTAATAAATTTTCATGAACCATAATAGCTGCAATTGCAGAAGCATGAGATGGAGGCAATATCGTTTTACATTATATATTCTCCAAGACCACCTTCTATAGGATTATCCCTACTAGCACCCAAAGGATACCAGATTGTAGCATTTTTAAAATAATTATTTAAAATATTATCAATTAATTCATTTTTGAAACTAAATTTAGTACATCCCCAAATAACTTGTATATCCCCGGAATGATTTTACCAAGAAATCGGCTTACCTGAACCGCTTAAAGGCGATAAGATCTTTCCATCAAGTATCTTCAATTGAGATTTCATTTTAACCAAATCAAACTTTAATATATTTTATTTAATAAATAATTCATATACGAATAATACAGGCCCTATACTTAAACAAAACGATTTATCGATTTGAATCCTGAAATGGTTAACAGCCCTTCCAGTTATTTATTAGGGGCAGTCGATACCATTAAAGGACTTTAATGATGGTAAACTGTATCAGATCACATAACTCAGGACACAACCAAATTTTCAATCAAAATTTTACCTGATATTGCGGATGGCCAAAGTTAACGCCAAATCTTAAAGCTGACGGCAATCGTTTTAAAAAAAGATAGCAACTTTGTGTGGGTGTTACTTCAAAGTTTATTTTTTCCACCCACCAGTTCCTGTCTATACTTTCACCATGACTCCGTGAAAGCATTCCTGTGTATTTGGTTGCTACTTGTACCTGTCCTTTTGGTCCAGGTCTTAATGGAATATCGGGCAGGAGATTTTTCTCTTCTGCAGGAATGGCAGCAAAAAAGGGCGACCATGAACCAGCTCGAGGACGTATTTCGATTGCATACGTTTGGTTTTTTTCATCTTGAATCGTATGAACAGTTAGATCATATGGTTCTACATGAGGTATTGGAATTACAGATTCACGATTTTCTATTGATGCCACGATTCTTTCTTTCCAGTCATGGTCAGATAGGTTTACAAAGAGCCTTGTTTTAATACCAGACGGGATAAGATCATTATTGACTGTAGCAGGAAAAATGCCTATGACTGGAAAAGTTTCACCACGTGTCGATAAAGCTCTATCTAAGGCATAGGCAAATTCTTCTTTGCAGGCTTCGCTATCAAGACTCGCCTGAGTGGCATATAAAATCCATCCATCCGATTTCTCAGGATCGGAAATATTTGATTCAATTTGTTCCCAAAGCCGTCTTCCAGCTAAAATGTTCAACCGATCCAATTTCACGTCAAGTCCTGAATTGATTAATTCGCGTGCAACAAAATCAACATCTCCGCTAGCGTTATCATCCCAGGCATACGTCAGCCAAATTGATTTCTTTTTTGACATTTGATCTTCCTAAATTTTTAGTATTATGCAGTCCAATTATATATCCAACCAATTGATCGGAGTGGCAACAAAGGTATGTTTTGCTGATAAGTTCTTCTTGGTTTTCGAATGCATCATCTTTTAAAAACGAATTTAAGTCTGCCGTTTTCGATTCAAAATGCGATACATCATGGCGTTGTGTATATGAAACGATTTTCAACTCATTATAAGATAAGCGGGTGACCATAAATTAGAATTTATGTGTATTGTACACCCTGATTGCCTCCCTGAAAAACGCCACTTGCTCTTCAGTGACTTTTGGGTTGCGCATACGTTCATCAA
>DAOURZ010000297.1 GCA_030627475.1 Deltaproteobacteria bacterium
AACCTTGGGGGCATGGCTGAATCTGCTTGCAAACAGATAAACAAGAATATTGAAAATCCCCATTATCGCTTTCACTTCAACGATCACAAAACAAGTAAAAAGGACTCTTCGCACAAAGAGCAGAGGAAATCAGCCACATTTTATGCTTTATACACATGCGGTATTCCTGCTTTTGGAATTGAAACAAGTAAATCACTTCCTCTGGAATTAAAAGTTCGACATCATAATCTTGCAATAAATGCCTTTATGGAACTATTTGGCATTATTCCTGAAATGCCCGGAATCAATCTTGATAATCCTGAGCTTAAATATCTTATAATCTCGGTAAACAATGCCTTGCCCATAGCCGTCAAGAATCAGCAAACATTATATATAAATCCAGGCGATACCGTTACCATATCTCACATTGAGTCCAATTATAAACGAGGTCTCAGCGCAGATATCATTGGCTATGGAGCAATAAACGATACAAGAAAGGAAATAAAAATAAAAGGATCTGCCAGGATAGTTGTAAGAAAAGATTATTATCCTTGCGGAAGTGTTTATCTTGCGCTCAGCAATGGTCAGAACAGCTCTTCAAATGGTGGGATTTCTGTTTCACACGCTCCGGCCCTGAGTCCTTCTTTTCTTGCTTATAAGGTAAAAATCAACAACAATGAAAAAATATGTCAGAATTATGACCGCTTAAAGCTGACAACTGGTGATACCTTTGAAGTTGTTGATGTAATTACCGGCATGGGAGACCCCTCTGATATGATCGTAAACCTAAAAGGATATGTGGGAAATAAACAAAATAATACAGGCGAAGACAGAGGATATATTGTTAATACCGCAGATGATCTTTTGAAACGTTATTCTCTGAACAAAAAAGGAAAGACTTATCAAGTTGTTGTCACCTATAAGGGCAAGACAGTAGGAAAATTGTTCATTGATCTGAAAAAACATTAAATCAAGTGGAGAATCGGTTGATTGGTTCAAAGTTGTCAAAAATCCGAAACATTTATTGAATTATTTTTTAGGAGCTGATTATGGGAATTAAAGCTAAAAACATCTCCATAATTGATCAGGAAACTATTATTGATGGAAAGTCTTCCTGGAAGGGAAAGCTGGTAATTAAAGGAACTGTTAAAGGAACTCTTAGCGGCGATGTTATTACTATTGCCAAAGAAGGTGCTGTTTACGCAGCTATTAAGGCTACCAGCTTTACGATAGGCGGAATATTTGAAGGAAACATAGAGGAAGCAGACGAGCTGATTATACTTTCAACCGGCAACTGTTCAGGAAAAATTATCTGTAAAGAGCTTATAGTTGAAGCTGGGGGAATTTTAAATGCAGAGGTAACCTGTACCAAAATTCACGATTCGAATAAATTAGCCGAAAAGACACCATTATCCAAAGGAGTTGCTGTCCTTCCATTTAAATGAAGCGCACAGCGGAAAGTGATCTGAGATATAAACGCCGTCAAAAGTATCATGAATCACATTGCAATTCTCCGGAACGAGCTCTCCACGATATAATATCCAATCAATATGATCCCCATTTATATCTCCGGTAAAACCGTGACGTGTACCCGGGAAGGGTTCACTGAAGGTGTTTTTAAAAAAGGGTCCATTTATATCTTCATATTCTAATAATTGCATATCCTTTCCGGCAAATAACATATGAGAGGAAGATGATGGAGTAGAATTAAAATCTCCGACTATTATAGCCGGCAATTCAGAGGGTAACTGAGCCAACCGCCTTAATATTATTTTAGCACTTTCAAGTTGCACCAAAGCATCAAAATCAAAGTGGGTATTTACACAAATCAATTTGTGATCATCATTCTTGAACATTCCCAGAGTACATTGTCTTGGCCACCGGCTATCCCTCGAACGGCTTGGTATTGTAGGCGTTGGACTTAGAAAAAAGTGTTCATAATAAATGCATTCCCAGGTTTTTTTATAAAAAATAATGTTATTTTGCCAAAAAGAGGGCGCGGGACTCCTCTTGCCAATGAAATTATAATTAGTAAGTATACTATCTATAAAATCCGTCTGAAAATTATTTGCCTCCTGCAACCCTATGAAATCTTTACTATATTTCTTCAAAAATAAGGGAAAATGATTCTTTCTATGGCGCCAGCCATTCGGTCCATCGGCTGCCAATCCAAAACGCAAATTTAGTGTTAATACAGAAAGCATAATTTATCCTCTCGCAAACCAAGGAACGTGGACGAATTAACTTTTGTAGCTATATGAAGAATGCCTGAAAATCTATATCTTTTTAAAACAAACCCTTTCAAAACCAAGGGATGTTATCACAAATTTTTTCAAGTACAGGTTGCCATATTTATCATCAAGTTCTTTACCATACAAAACAACCTGCTTCTCGCCGTCTTCAAGCGCTTTTTTTATCTCCGGCATGCCGTATAATTCATCTTTGGGCAATTGTTTGGCCTGCTCTCCCGTTATTCCCGCGTCTTTTAATGTTACAAATTTAAATTCAATCAAAACATCAAAAATTTTAAAGTGTCTCTTATCCGGCCTGATAATCATGGTCAGATCCGCATACTTTCGGCCAATCTCCGGTTCAGAGTCCATCACGTACAAAATATCATTATAAAGAAGGGTTAAAAATGCGGTCTTTAACGTTAATTCATTTGCCCATCTATAATCCCTGTTTTTA
>DAOURZ010000335.1 GCA_030627475.1 Deltaproteobacteria bacterium
AAAAAAAATACTAAACATTTCGGAAGTATCAAGCAGTGAAGATAAAGAAAAAATTATTACAAAATCTCATTTCGGGGAATGTTATGTTGCGAACAAGAATTCAAATATTTTTCGTCATTCTGACTGTAAAGCAGCAAAAAGGATTAATAAAGAGAATATCGTAGTGTTTAAAAGTATACTGGAAGCGACGAATAAAAAGTTAAAACCGTGTAGTTATAACTTCGACAAGAAAGAATATAATCCACCTTACGAGGCTGTGGATAAAAGAAAAACCGGATGATTCGTTAGGAACAAATCAATAAATCAACAAAATCGAAAAGAGAAATAATGGAGCTAAAAGATACCTCGACCAAGGTTATAAGTCTGTCCCAAAAAATTGCAGATAAAAATGCTGCATTGCGTTTAAAGAAAAATAGAAATCGCAGATCAAATACGCGGGTCATTGCTATAACCAGTGGCAAAGGAGGGGTTGGCAAAACTAATATTGTCGGCAATCTTGGGTTTGCGCTTAGTCAATTAGGGAAAAAAGTTCTTGTTCTGGATGCGGATTTAGGGTTGGGAAATATTGATGTATTATTAGGGCTGGCTCCAAAGTATAACCTTTCTCATGTTATTTCCGGGGAAAAGAGTATTTCGGAAATTATAATTAAAGGCCCTGGAAACATGAATATACTTCCTGCTTCTTCCGGTATCCAGGAACTGACCAAATTAACAAAAGAGCAAAGAATCCAAATCCTTACCGAGCTTGATCTATTGATTGATCAGGTTGATATTTTATTAATTGATACTGCGGCAGGCATTTCATCAAATGTGATGTATTTCAATGTTTCTGCCCAGGAGATAATGGTTGTTGTAACCCCGGAACCGACTTCTATTACAGATGCCTATGCCTTGATGAAGGTACTTTCTCTAAAGTATTCGGAAAAGCATTTTAAGTTACTGGTAAATTTGGCTTCCAGCGAGCAGGATGCGCAGGAGGTCTTCAGACAATTGAATCTGGTCGCTGATAGATTTTTAGATATATCAATTGAATACAGCGGATGTGTGTTGTTTGATAAAAATATTACTAAATGCATAAGACGTCAAAAAATCGTTAGTGAACTATATCCTGATACGCACGCAAGCAAGTGTTACGCTTCTCTGGCAAAAAAAATCTGTAAATCACAGCCACGTCATCTTCCAAAAGGAGATACCAATTTTTTCTGGAAAGATCTTCTTCAGAATAAATTTGATTAATTATGGAGTCTGCAAAAATACTAATAAAAAATCCATATAATGAAAACGTTTTATTAAGGAATAAGATGATAACCGAAGGCCTTCCTCATGTTAAACGTATTGTTTGCAGGATTGCAATTCATCTTCCTCCGAATGTGGAACTTGATGACTTGATGAGTGCAGGCATTATCGGTTTGATCCAGGCTGCAGAAAGATATGATCCTGCAAGAAATACAAAGTTTACAACCTATGCAACATTTCGAATTAAAGGAGCTGTCCTGAGCGAGTTGCGCTCTCGGGACTTTCTTTCAAGGTCCAACAGAAAGAAAATTCGTGAAATGGAAAAAGCTTATTTAAAGCTGGAACATAAATTCGGCGAAGATGTTGAAGACAAAGAAGTAGCAGAAGAGCTGGGGATAGGCCTTGATCAATTTTACCAGATTAAAAAAATGTCCGGGATTTCTTTTATTAGTTTTGATGACCTTGGATATTCTTCAAATGAAGAAAAAATGGATTTTATGAGCTGTCTGATTAATAACGATAGTGAGGATGCATTGACTTCGGCAAGGATAAAAGAAATAAGAGGCGCCATTGCTATAGCTATCAAGCAATTACCGGAAAAAGAGAAGTTGGTAATCTCATTATACTATCTTGAAGAATTGACCATGAAAGAGGCAGCAAAGGTGTTGGATATAACGGAATCAAGGGTTTCTCAGCTCCATTCCAGTGCAATTATTCACCTGCGAGAGATGTTGAGAAAGAAAGATCTGATAGAGGATTAGAGCAATCAGGGTCAAAAAAATGACGAGATTCAAATGTCAATTTTTTGGCGTTTCTAACGTTCATAAGGAGCCAGGAAATGATATATTACACAACAGAGTTTTGGGAATTAGTGTTGGATGTTATAGCGCTTTTTCTTTGTGGTAGTGTACTTTTGCATCTAATTAGAAACAGAACAAAATATAATCAATCGTTATTAAAAGAATCTGAAAAGGAAATTCCCAACAATTTTAATGAGGAAATAGCTGCTCAGTTAGTAAAACAACAATCAGACAGATCTTTTGAAACGATTTCCAATGTTATAGAGAAAGAGCGGATGCTTTTACATGATTTAACCCCTCTTTCTGCAGAAGAGCCTGTTCAGGTTCAAGAGGACTT
>DAOURZ010000328.1 GCA_030627475.1 Deltaproteobacteria bacterium
AGGAACGTGGACGAAATAACGGAAAAGTTATTTAAACCACGTTCCTTAGTTGAGATACCAGCTTATAATGCTGGAACCAAAAAAGATATAACCAATTGCGCCCAGTGACAGAAACGGTCCGAAGGGAATAGCGAGTTTTAAACCCTTGTGTGTACGTAACATTAAAATTATTCCTGTCAAAGTTCCTATAGCGGAACCCATAAATATTGTAAAGAGAACGCCTTCCCACCCTAATGCGGCTCCTATCATTGCGAGAAGCTTGATGTCTCCACCTCCCATGCCTTCTTTTTTAGTAAGAAGCTTGTATGTCTCAGCAATTAATAAAAGGCTCCCGCCTCCGACCAGTATTCCCAGCAAAGAATCTTTGTACGTGATTGCTGCAAGAGTAAATGATGCAAAAAAGAAAATCGGTATGCCTGGAAGCGTAATAACATCAGGTATTATCTGATGATCAACATCAATAAAGGTAATCACAATCAGTGATAAAATTAAGGCGTAGTACACAAATGCTTCAATTGTAATTCCAAACTTATAGTAGGTACAGAGTGCAAAAAAACCTCCTGTTAATTCAACCAAAAGATAACGAAAGGCTATGGGAAAACCGCACTGGCGGCATTTTCCTTTCAGCCACAGATAACTTAGAATAGGAATATTGTCATAAAATTTTATAAAATTTTTGCAGTTCGGGCATATAGAACGGGCCGGATTTATAATTGAGCTTGATCCGGGTAACCGACATATACACACATTTAAAAAACTTCCCATACAAATTCCAAATATAAAAATCATTAGTTCGATTGAGTAGGTTAGCATATTCAGTCCACGTTCCTTATTTATTTAGCCCTTAAATTTAATAGTATAGGAATTTCCATTTTATCGACTATTAAATTAATAGGTTGAAAGTTATCAGCACAATGTAGGGGCGATTCTTGTGATCGCCCTTAAAAGTTCGCACCGAAGGTGCGCTAATTTAAAAATATTACCCTGAAAAGTAGTCTTTTGTCATGCAAAATTTTCAAAATTAATCGGGAAGCTATTATAAAAAATCAAGATTGATATTGTCAAAGTAAAATAATGTTATATATTGTTAGATTAATACATTTTTAAACTCAATTTACATATATCGTTCAGGACCGTGGACGAAAGGTTGAACCACAAAACTGGTTGCGAGCGAAACGAACCAAGTTCAAACAGGTGAAATAATGGGTGAAATAGACAAAGATGACTTGATAAGTATTATTGAAGAAAATGAAATAGATGTAAAGATACCCAAAACTCTTCCTTTAATGCCTATACGGGACGTTGTGGTTTTTACGGGCATGCTTCTTCCTCTTTTCGTCGGGCGGAAGAAATCAGTGCAAGCTGTGGAATCGGCTGTAATGAAAGACGGCTATTTGTTGTTGGTTACGCAAAAAAATCTGACTGTCGAAGATCCTAAAAAGGATGAAATTCACACAATTGGAACTGTTGCCCGGATTCTGCGAATGTTAAAGCTGCCTGATGGTAGTGTCAAAGCCCTTGTGCAAGGTGTCGCAAAGGCAAAAATTGTAACGTATCTCAGAAACAAAGCTTATTATCGCGTAAAGATTGAAATTATTAAAGAAATTACGGTTGGAAAAGTTGATCTGGAAATCGAAGCTCTGATGAAAAATGTGCGGGAGTATTCAGAAAAAATTCTGGCTTTTCAGGGAGATTTGAGCGGAGATGTCACCACTATTCTGGAAAGTATGAATGATCCGGGTAAGCTGGCAGATCTTGTATCATCGAATCTTAGGCTGAAAATTGATGAGGCACAGATTCTGCTTGAACTTATAGATCCCGTGGAACGCCTTAAACGAGTTAACGAGCTACTTTCACATGAAGTAGAACTTTCGGTGATACAGGCAAAGATTCAATCTGATGTCAAGGATGAAATTTCCAGGAGCCAGCGTGATTATTTTTTAAGAGAACAGGTCAGGGCTATCCATAAGGAGCTGGGCGATCATGATGAAAAAGCTGAAGAGATAGATGATTACAAGAAAAAGATCAAGAAAGCCAGAATGCCAAAGGAAGCTGGAAAAGAAGCCGCAAAGCAGTTAAAGCGCCTGGAACAGATGCATCCTGATTCTGCTGAGGCTTCAGTTGTACGGACTTATATAGATTGGCTGGTTGAGCTGCCCTGGGATAAAAAGACCAAAGATTTGATTGATATCTTGAAAGCTAAAAAAATATTGGATAAAAATCACTATGCCCTGTACAAGGTTAAAGAACGGATACTTGAATATTTGAGTGTTCGCAGACTAAATCCAAAGATGAAAGGTCCTATCCTGTGCTTTGTCGGACCTCCCGGCGTGGGAAAAACCTCAATGGGGAGAGCTATCGCCAAGGCAATGAAGCGCAAATTTGTCCGTATTTCCCTCGGTGGAATTCGGGATGAAGCGGA
>DAOURZ010000362.1 GCA_030627475.1 Deltaproteobacteria bacterium
ATCTCTGCCATCATCCCTGTCTTCAGGTTCAGGCAGAAGCATTTTCTGGATTCGTTCTACATAAAGACCCAGCATAACGAGATTGGGAACCTTAAAAATAACTTCCATATCTTCGGTGTCACCTGCAATAGTCAGCACTCCGAAATAATACAGAAAAGAAACCAGGAATGAATTGTCGCGGGATTTGTCAGTAAGCATATCTTTAATACCGAAACGTTTACTGATGCTGGAAGTAACAACCTGCTGATCTTTTTCCATCAGGCTCATTAAAAGATCTCTTCCTCTCGGTACCTGAGCAATATACTCAAGCTTTGCATCATCCACGGCAAGGTTGGTATCCAGCATTTCCCTCGGGTATCCACACGATTTTTCAAACTGCTCCAGAAAATATATTGCCAGGGTTGGGTTATAAACAGACTCATCTGCTCTATGGGAAAAAGTATACCCGTTGTAATAAGTCTGCATCAGGTCCAGAGCTTCTTGAATTTTCTCCTTTTCAAAACCGCATTCATAAACAATCTTTGTGATTACATCTTCAAGTTCAGCCTTTTTAAATCCGCACAAGTCATTAAACTCAGGTTCAAAATATATGTTTTTTGCAATATTATATCCGCTTGTGATATCGCTCATAACTACAGGCGAAACTCCTGTAATAAATACACGATCAAACATGGATCCTGAAGTTGCGGCTTTTACAGCCTTGAAAAAAGTTCTCAGAGGCCCTTCTTCATGCACAATAGCCTCATATCTTCCTTCAGGGCGTTGAACACCCATCATCATCGTATTGGCAAAATTATCATATTCATCTATCAGAAGATATATCGGGTGGGGGGTCCTACGAACTGCGCCAAGAAGTGAGTTCAGCGAATATAATGCATTGTCATAATTTATTTTTATCTCGGGAAGATCATAACCTTTATATTTATAAAAACTGTAAAAACTTTCTATGCAAACATTAATATGATCAAACAAAACTTTTTTCACATCTTCAGAGCTTCCGGTGGGATCAACACAAGAAAAATCGAATTTAAGGATAAAATATGAATTGCGCAGATCAGTTGGATTCTTCCCGATTTTTAAATCACCAAAGATCTCTTCAAATTCATCTTTTTTTGCCACATCATAGTAATTTTCCAGCATGGAAAGAACAAGACTCTTGCCAAAACGCCTCGGACGGATAAAGAGTTGAAAATCCGATTTTTCAAGCAAAGGAATCTTATCTGTTCTGTCACAATAGAAATAGCCCTGTGTATTAATCTTTCTAAAATCAGATATCCCGTATGGAAATTTCACGATTTGTCCCTCCCTCCCACAATTAATATCTCGTTAAACACGATATCAATATATAACAAATAGCAACTCCTTCATGCAACCAGCAAGTTTGAAGATGTTTCACGGTAATTTGTCTGGTATTGTAAACCGTTGTGTATTGAGGAATGGCTGAATGGTGGGTTACAAGAGCTTGACGAGAGTAGCCACAATAGCTACCTGAGCAAGTAGCATACCGGCTACCCATTTAATTATTTCTATTTTGGCTTCTGTCAGATCACGTTTTGTTACCAGTTTTGTATTAACGATATCCATTAGCGCTTCGGCCTGTATCTCTGCTTGCTCATCAGGCACTCCCGCTGCCTTCAATTTTTTGGCATAAGCCAACGTATCAAATGTTATAACGCCTGGCATATTATTTAACTTCTTTTTTGTTTTGGATATCTACTTCAATATCTCATCGCAAATTCCTGCTCGTTCAACGACAACCGTTTTCGTGATATATGGCTCGCACAAAAATAACTTAACATCTTAAGCGCCGATGCATCCCGCTTGGCTGCGCTTTCGAGCCTTGCCAGACAGGCGCCGAAACACTTAAAATTGTGAATTTATTTTTGTGCGAACCCATATCCCAAATCTCTACATTTTATCAGCCAATTTTGAATTTTTGTTGTTGACCCCCTGGAAATAACTAAAAAATGGACATAGTCAGGCACTGCTCGTTCGGCCAAAACCTTCTGAAATATTTGCACTTATAGAACTACTCGACCTTAATATCTGATCAGCTATGATCCAGGCAGCACGTTTTTTAGGAAATAATTCCACATCATTTGCAATATCCAAAAATAACTGATGGAATTTTTGGCATCCTTCACAATAGCGCAAAAGTAGTTTACACTTTTCTGGAGGTG
>DAOURZ010000141.1 GCA_030627475.1 Deltaproteobacteria bacterium
ACGACAAGTTTAATAAAAAGTTTAAGGGTAGCGCAAGAGAACAGCTTGTTGAGAGGTCGAACAGAGCGGACAGAACAATATATAAGCTTAAAAGAAAAGCGTATAAAGAGCTTGAGTCCGGAAAAAATGAAAATGAGATATTGTCTAAAATGGCAGAAGAGCGTGTAAGATGTCCTTTGCTTAATGATGAAAAAAAGTGTGATCTTTATGAATACAGGCCAATAACTTGCAGACTTTACGGAATACCGATAGCTATAGGCGGAGTTGCTCATACCTGCGGTTTTTCGGCTTTTGCTAAAGGCAAACAGTATCCAACGGTTAATATGGAAAAAATACAAAACAAGCTTTACGAAATATCTGCTGAATTGGTTAAAAAGATTAAGTCCAAAAATGTAGAATTGGCAGATGTTTTGGTTCCTGTATCCATGGCTCTTCTTACTATATACAATAAAGAGTATCTTGGAATTGGTGATATGAAGAAGCTTGACAAAAAAGATAAACAGGAAGGAGACGAAAAATGACTAAAATGTCAGCCGAAGAAGAAGAAAAAAGAAAAAAAGCTATTCTCGACAACATGTCTCCGCGAAGACGGAAGCACATCCTGAAAAAGGGGTATGGCAAATGGGATCCTTTTCAGGAACCAAAAGATCCAATAGATATCAGGCAAGATAAAACGAAAAGAACTTCTCAAACGCTGATGAGAGAGTTTTTACAGTTAAAAGATCAGGAAACTTACAGCAATGCATATGGAAATGGAGTGGTCGAAATTTGTCTTGGAATTATCAATGATGATGATAAATATTGGGGAATGTATGAATTTTCATGCTGGTATAAGGATTTGTTGCAAAAAGAAGGGTATGACAAGTAATTTTTAAGAACGATTTCAATGGGTTTTGTATGAGAATGCAATTGAGCAACACACAAAACCCATTGTGTAAAAGTTGAATAGAATTTAACTGCGCAAAGAAAAAACGTCCCCACATACTTTCCACTTACCATCTTCTTTAATAAGATCAAATGTCTCATGAATTTCCCTGGAAGATTCTTTAGTAAAGAATGAACGTAATGGATGTTTTATCTCACAGGTAAATTTTATTTTTGCAGAGTTGTCATCTTTGCTGACAGTATTCGTTTGGACGTGATAGAGAAAGTTTTTGGTATAAAACGGCCTGAATCCTTCAGCTTTGGCCTTATAGGTAACGCCGTCGATATATTTATCAACAACATTAACACCGTCAACTATCAAGCTTTCCTGAGAGAGCTGGTCAGCCATTGAAGTGTTGAGTCCAAAGTATGCCTTGGCAAATTTAACAACAGCCCTGTTGGGAGTGTCTTTATTTTCCGCAGAAACAAACATTATCTGTAGAAAAAATGCAATTACTATAATAAGAATCGCTCCAGGTATTATAGAGCTTTTATTGCTGTCAGCCATGTGTTTTCTCCTCCTTATAGAACTTTGATGAACAATATAAACGTAAACCCGTAAACGAAATAAAATTTTCAATATCATGAATTATATTAATAAACAAGTTTTTTAATATTAAAAAATATTGATTTTTCTGCATTGACAAATGAAAGTGTAATGGCTATTTTATGTTTTTTATCAGGAATGTGGACGAATTAACTATGTACAATTTATGGGGGATACGATGCTTGAAGTTACAGATGCAGCTACAGTAAAAATAGCTGACTATTTTAAAGGGAGAGATGTGTTGCCTATCCGAATCTTTATGAATGAGGGTGGTTGAGGAGGGCCTTCTTTGTCAATGACTCTGGATGAGTCTAAAGATACAGATAATTTATATACTGTAGAAAATTTTCAGTATATTGTTAATAAGGATTTTATGGAAAAGGTTAAATCTATAAAGGTTGATTTTACGCCAATTGGATTTACAGTTTCATCGGAAGTTGATATTGCTGGCTCAGGTTGTTCAAGTTGCGAAACAACAGGATCTTGCTGTTCCTGAAATATATCCGAACAAAAAAAGGGCGATATCAATTTTTGATATCGCCCTTTTTTTTGCTTTAAAAAAATAGCACCACTCGCCCTCCTCGTTATCTTTTTACCTGTAAATCTACAGCAAATTTGAGCGCAAATTCTACTGGATTGTTTTTTATCAAGCCTGATTTTACTGGTAATAATCCAGGATAGCTTCACATAATCCCGGGATTGTAAAAGAATTTGCAACGATATGGACGTCAAATCCAAGACTTTTTGCAGTATCAGCCGTTATTGGGCCAATGCATGCAATAGTTATATTCTTCATCTGACTATCAAAGATATTGTCGGGTAAAATAGCTTTGAAATTTTTTACAGTTGAAGAACTTGTAAAGGTTACAAGATCTATTGTATCTTCCTTAAGCCGTTTTAATAGTAGATCGGCAGAATTCGGAACCTCTTTGGTATAATACGATGTTACCTCATCAACCAATGCCCCCATCTTTGTAAGCTCAACAGGAAGGATTGGCCTTGCTTCTTTTGCCCGTGGCAAGAGTATCTTTTTCCCGTTTATATCTTCATTGCCGAAAGCCTCAATAATTGACTCGGCTCTGTAACTTTTGGGTACAATATCGCTTTTTAATCCAAAATTAAACAGTCTTTTTTCAGTTGCAGGCCCGATTACCGCTGTATTTAATTTGCTTAGGGCGCGCACATCTTTACCTTGTGCAAAAAGTCGTTTGAAAAAGTAATTTACACCATTGACACTGGTAAAGACCAGCCAATTATAGGAAGAAATATTGTCAATTGCCGCATCAAGGAGCTTCCAGTCATCAGGCGGTGCTACTTTTATTGTGGGACATTCCAAACATTCTGCCCCAAGATTCGAGAGCAGTTTAACCAGGTCACTGGCCTGTTCCCTAGCTCGGGTTACGACTATTCGTTTTCCCATCAATGGGCGGTTTTCGAACCAGTTCATTTTTTTTCTTAACTTGACAACATCCCCAACAACAATGATAGCTGGTGGTTTAAGACCGATGCTTTTTACACGGTCGTTAATATTTTCAAGTGTTCCTGTAATAGAGAACTGTTTTGGCGTTGTCCCCCATCGAACAAGAGCAACTGGTGTATCAGAAGGCATACCACAATTAATAAGCCTGGTTGTAATTCTGGGCAGGTTTTTAACTCCCATAAGAAAAACAATTGTTCCAATGCCTTTTGCCAATGCCGACCAGTTGATATTAGATTCCGTTTTGGTTGGGTCTTCATGGCCTGTAACAAATGCAACCGTTGCCGTAAATTTTCTGTGAGTCAAAGGTATGCCGGCATATGCGGGAGCAGCTATTGCGGAAGTGACGCCCGGAACCACTTCAAAAGCGATGCCTTTTTTTATAAGCGCTTCCGCTTCTTCACCTCCACGTCCAAATATAAAGGGATCTCCACCTTTAAGCCGGGTTACGATAAAACCCTTGTCAGCCTTGTCAACTATAAGGGAATTAATTTTATCCTGGGATAAAGTATGATTTCCGCCTTTTTTCCCGACATATATTATTTCCGCATTCTTTGAAGCGTAGTTCAAAAGAGTTGGTGAGGCGAGATAGTCATATATTAGAACATCAGCTTGTTTGATACATTCTAAGCCTTTTACCGTAATAAGCCCCGGATCGCCCGGTCCAGCACCAATTAGATAGACTTTACCTTTTATAGTTTTCATTTATTTCTACTCTTATGTTTTCTAATATTGTTTTGGCACCCATTGCGAGAAGACTATCAGCGAGTTCAGTGCCAATATTTTCAGATTGCTTAACGGGGCCGGATAAAGTTTTCTTTAAAATGTTTTTTCCATCAATAGCAGCAACAAGTCCGCTCAGGGTAAAGATATTTTTTTCAATTTTACCAAAAGCAGCTATGGGAACTTGACATCCTCCTTCAAGGCACTTTAAAAATGCCCGTTCACCCATAACGGCAGATCTTGTTTTTTGATGATTCAGGGTGGTAACTATCGGTTCTATATCAATATCGTTTTCCCTGATTTCAATACATAGAGCTCCCTGACCGACAGCAGGCATTATTACCTCTTTATCTATATATTCGGTTATTCTGCTTTCAAAATTCAGGCGTTTTACTCCAGCGGCTGCCAGAATTATTGCATCCATGTTTTCTGTTTCAAGCTTTTTAAGACGAGTATCAAGATTTCCTCTTAAGGGCATGATATTAAGATCTGCCCTTGCATGTAGCAACTGTGCGGAGCGACGTAGACTGCTGGTACCTATTCGAGCGCCTTTTTTGAGTTCGGAAAGAAGAAGACCTTTTTTAGAAATAAGGACATCCTCGGGATTTTCGCGCTCAGGTATTGCGCCAATGCACAGACCATCGGGTATTTCAGCAGGCATATCTTTCATGCTGTGAATGGCAATATCTATTCGCCTATCTAAAAGAGCTTCTTCAATTTCTTTTACAAAAAGTCCCTTGCCACCGACCATTGCAAGGGGAACATCAAGAATCTTGTCCCCTTTTGTCTTTATAATGATGATATCGACAGAAAGAGAAGGGGCTATAGATGTTAAAGCAGTTTTGACCCAGTTTGCCTGCCAGAGAGCCAGCCTGCTTCCTCTTGTTCCTATTTTAATTTTAATATTTTTTTTCATTAGTGACCACAACTCGAACAACTTGTAGCCGCACATCCGCTGCATGATGATGTTGCGGCAGATGCTTTGACTGTTTCACCGCCCCCACCTTTGCTGACAAAGCCGCATGCAGATAGCAGCCGGACTACTTTTTTTTTGTTGCACGAAGGGCAGACCGGATCTTCTTTTCCAAAAACCAGGTACTCAAAATCCCGGTCACAGTTATTACAATGATACTCATAAATAGGCATACTGATTTCTCCTGATTATACTAACAAGTCAAAATCAGGAACGTGGACGAAATAAC
>DAOURZ010000481.1 GCA_030627475.1 Deltaproteobacteria bacterium
CATCTCTTTTTCTCTGTTTATAAAAGTGATATCTATTTTAAACCGGATCATTTTGATTTTCTCTATTTTTTAATTTCTCACTTTTTTTTCAGGTCATTTTTTTTGTTCATCAGATCATAAGAAATAATTGAACTTTTGGGACGTGTTCCGATAATAGAACCACTTTTACTTATTACTGCTGCTATTATTTCATTTGCCCCGTCATTATCAAAATCACCAATAGCAAAATCACGTATATAGCCGGAAATCTTTGCTGTTTTCCAGTTAGTTACAAGACCCAGACCGTTCCATGAAAACGACTCTATTTGAGCTTCCTTGAATTTCCTTAACCGTTTCAACAGCCTTCCTGTTAATTCATGATTTTTGACTCCAATAACTTCGTATTCTCCGTCCGGAACAAGATCAATGATACTTAACCTCATCGGATAATATTGGCGATTGTCGGAACCCGGCTCAAATGAGGGCATTTCAAAATAATGCGTACTGCCTCCGTGAGGTTCATTTCCTTTCCATAAAACCTTGCCCGAGTGGTTGACAATGCTTATATGATCGGATTTGTCATAAGCAACAACAGTTTCTCCTCCGGTGTTCATAGCATCACCAAGAGCAAAACCCATTAAATTTGCACAGTTTGCCGGCAGAACTTTTCTATTCGGAACATATTCGTTATTACTCCAGACCATTTCAACTATTTCACTCGAAAAAGTATCAGGCCCGCCGGTTTTCTGCTTTTGCCCAAACAGGGTATTTCCACGGCCAGGAAGTTCAAGCACTCTGTAATACCAGGCGCAGCTATCTACAATTCTATTATATTTTTTACCATCGTATTCAAACACAATTGAATTAACAACGTTTCTTTGTGGATTCAGGCTTGTTACAAATATTTCAGGATAACCGTTGTTATTAATATCTGCGACATCAACTCCGATAAAATTTTTATACTTGTTTTCATCTATCTTCGTTATTTCTGATAATCGATTATTTTCAAACCGATAAATATTTACTGAATCAGGAGTTATGATTACTGTTTCAATTTTCCCGTCACAGTCAACATCACCGAGTGCAATACCATTTATAAGTTCCCTGAAATTCCTGCTCTTCCAGAATTCCCTTGAGGATTTTTTATGGCGAGTCACAATAAATGACGGATTCAGATCACTTTTTTTGTCTGCATCTTCAAATTCGCCAAAATCCTCTGCAAGCTTCTCCGGATGAGCATATATATTCTCTACCTGCACCGGCTGAGTCTGCTTTGCGGACGATTCTTTCGGTACCATAACTCTGCCAAATACCTTTTTATTTATTTCCCCTGCAAAATTATTTATTTTCGATATCAGTTCATCAATCCCACCGGTCTGATTAAAAAAAGCAATGGTCTTTCTATTTCCGGCAACATCTACCATTTTTGAGTCAATACTAATGCTTTCTCCAAAAATTGTCAGGCTGCCAAAAAGAACAAAATCCGCTTCAAGTTCGGCTCCAATCTCCTTTGCTTTTCCTTCATTTATTAACA
>DAOURZ010000477.1 GCA_030627475.1 Deltaproteobacteria bacterium
TATGAATAATATTAAAGTTGTAGCATTTGACTGTGATGGAGTCATGTTTGATACTGTTAAGGCAAACACAGCATACTATAACAAGATTTTAAATCATTTCGGCAAACCCGATATGACTCCCGATCAGTTTGCTTACTCATACATGCATACAGCAGACGAAGCAATTGCCAAACTGTTTGAAGATAGGAAGGATTTTGAAGCGGCACAAGTGTTTCGCAAACACATGAGCTATATACCATTTTTAAAATATATGGAAATGGAACCGCACCTGACACCTTTGCTTAAAATGCTCAGGTCTAAATATAACACCGCTGTTGCTACAAACCGGACAGATACAATGAAAAAAGTGCTTATTGAACATGATCTTGAAGAATACTTTGATCTGGTAGTAAGTGCGCTCGATGTGGAAAATCCAAAACCCAGCCCGGATCCGCTAATTAAAATACTGGAACATTTTAATATAGAACCCGGTCAATTAATTTATATAGGAGACTCAAAGCTGGACGAAATGGCAACAAAAGCAGCAGCCGTCTCTCTGATAGCCTATAAAAATAACACTCTTTCCGCCGATTTTTATATTAATAGCTTAAAAGAGCTCGAAAATATCCTTTTTTAAGAAATCAATTGCAGGTTCCTGTTTTTTAAAGGATGACAGGTCTGGCAAAGGTAGATTGAAGCTGTGATATATAGTTTTATAGGAGTTATTACGTTCACGTTTCTAATATGTTTGTTGACAAATCATAAATATTACTTAGCATTATATTTCATGCGCCTACTTGGTGAAGTTATTTCGTCCACGTTCATTATCAAAATATTCGGATAAAAAATATATACGATGGAGAATAAATAATGGCTTTTGAAACAAAAGAAGAAGTTTTAGAAAAGGTACTATCTAAAGAAAAACCGGAATGTCCTCATTGCAATAAGGAAATGAGCCTATGGGAAGTTCCGCCAATCAGTTTTAGCGATGGGCTTGGATGGGGAGCTCCTTATCTTTATGTATGTTTTAATGATGAATGCTCTTTATATAAAAAAGGCTGGGAAAACATAGAAGAACATTATGGACACCGGGCTTCATACCGATGTATGTGTTATCCCGGCGCAGATAAATTTGAAATTATACCTGTGTTCAGTCCTCATGGTGGCGAAGGTCAGATTATTGATGACCAGGTTCTTATGGAGCAAGAAGTTCTTAAACAGGCTATAAAGAAAGGTTTTTCAATTCTCGCCGGCTGTTATGTAGAAAAAGATACGGTAACTGCAGTAAGAATACTTTTAGATTCTGCAGAACCGGCAAAAGTTAGATTAAAAGCAGCCGAAATGATTAGTGATATTGGAGATCTGGATGCAATTGAACCGATCAAGAATGCCAGGTTTGGCAATAAACTTGTTCAAGAGCAGGTGGATAAATCAATAAAAAAAATACACGAAAGGCATTTTACAAGAGAATGCCCTTTTTGTGCTGAGACAATCAAGAAAAGAGCAAAAATATGCAAACACTGCGGCAAAGAAGTGGCTGGACAGTAATCTCTATTATAAATTTTTCA
>DAOURZ010000440.1 GCA_030627475.1 Deltaproteobacteria bacterium
GGCTTACCTTATACAAAAGCATTAGGTAATGGGCTTTTTGAAATAAGGGCTAAAGGAGCGGACGGGATTGGTCGGTCATTCTTTTGTACTGTTAAAAACCAAGAAGTTATTATTCTGCATACTTTTATTAAAAAGTCACAGAAAACACCTAGCAAGGAAATGGGAATAGCTCGAAAAAGATTAAAAGAGGTTAAGTCATGAGACCATCATTTACAGACTTCAAAAAGAAAGCACTGGAAAATATAGAAGTAAAGCAAGAGTATGAAGGTCTTGCACCAGCTTATGTTCTTAGAAAGCAATTAATTAAAATTCGTAAAGATGCGGGTTTTACTCAAGAAGAGCTGGCAGAAGTTTTACATACTAAGAAAAGCAATATTTATAGGTTAGAGAATGTTAACTCTAATATTTCGCCTAAACTATCAACTATTGATATGTAATTGGTGGTACGGATATCTGGGAGAGTTCAAGAAGAACGGCTGCAGTATGGAAACTGCAACTTACGCCCTCTGTGGCATGTGATATAAATGGTGATGGAAAAACGGGGTTAGCTGAAGCCATCAATGCGCTTCAAATTGTATCTGGCAAACGTGCAAATTGATTTTATTTCCAAAAAAACTGAGCATCACACAACCAAGCGCTTCAGCGCGCAGCAAAAGCCGGAGTGAAACGTAGGCTTTTGCTGCGCGCTGAGCTTGTCGTTATAAAGCTGGAAGGAGTAAAATAGGAATTCAGCATAGGTTTCTATAAATATCTTTGCGGTGTCCAATTTTAACAATCAGAATAAGCAGAACATCATTTTGAATTTCGTATATTATCCGATAATTTCCGACACGCACTTTGTGAAAGGGATTTTTCCCCTTTCTCTTGGTTATATCCGGATTTGGAAGCTTTTTTGCAAAGCTGTTTATCTTTTTACTTATGCGCTTTCGGTCTGGTTTCGGAATCTTTTTAAGCGCTTTTGCAGCAGATATTTTAACCTCTATCCTATATTTCAAAGCTCAAGTTCCTTTTTTAACTCTTCCCAAGGAATCGGTTTACCAAGCTCATTTTTAGCTTTCCAGGCATCTTCTATATCTATTTGGTCCTCTATCTCCTGTAACAACTTAAGTTCCCTCATCGACACAATGGCAGCTATTGGCTCGCCACGCCGGGTCAGAACAAAGGATTCATATCCGAAAGCTACTCGATTAATAATATTGGCAAATTTTTTCCTTGCATCAGCAGTGGTTATTTTATTAAGCATGACAAATATCCCCATGAATTATTATGAACATTATGTACTTTTTGTACATATTGTATTTTAGATGAATTCGGTTGTCAACTGATATTGTTGTCAGAAATATAAAAGCCTTATAACACAGCGCTTGGGCTGGACTGGGCAAAGCCGTACCGCTTTTGCAAGGCAGTATTTGACAGATAGTTTTTACCTTTATCATAGTTTTTCGATTATCGTTGCCCAGCTACTCAGCTTATCGTTATCGTGCATGAAATGAGAACAATAATATGGCAATAATAAGTAGCGATGGAGAACAGCATATTGATGAAAAGTTTGATTCAGATGTTTCAAATGTTAGCTACAGCAACAAGTTGTTTCTTAGGCTTGTTTCAAAAAGGGCTACCAACATAAGACGGAATAGCTTGTAAACTCAATCAGTTATAAACACCTTAGATTTTGCTTGATTGTGGAATTGCTA
>DAOURZ010000322.1 GCA_030627475.1 Deltaproteobacteria bacterium
AACCCCGCTCGCCTTGGCATCAATCATTTCAACCACTCCAACGGCCATAACCATATCTTCTACATGAAAGCCTTTGCTTTTACAATAGAATATGGCCCTTGAGGTAAACAGGCTGGCGATAATCTCAACATATGCCGAGACTACGTTCTTTGGCGCAACGTTAAGGGCGGTCTTGTACTGACCTGCAAAAGTAAAATGGGCATCCTCATGGATGGCACTGCTCCTGACGGATGTATAGAATCCTCCAGCCCTGTGACCTGCCTTTTTCTCCAGTTCCGCAGCGGCATCTGATATACTTTTTTCTAAATCAGGGGGAACGCCGGCATTCAGAACCAGATTTTGCGCTGCCTTGCTTACCCTGGTGAGATCTTCCATGCTGTTTGTATCTACCGAAGAAACATTAATTTTATCTACCAACTCATTATAATCCATAAATCTCTTGAAGGCATGAGCGCTTATGCAAAAGCCTTTGGGTACCGGTAGATTAAGCCTGTTGTTGATTTCCCCTAAATTGGCATTCTTGCCACCTACACTGCGCACCATATCCTTTGTTACATCTTCAAAAGGTATGGTGAAATCCGTTATCGGAATCTCAATATTTTTGATAAGGGTATCTTCGATTACAGAGTTAATTCTTTCAAATGCATCATAGAGGCCAAGATATTTTTCGTTTGAGAGGGTATTGAGATTCTTTATGATACTTTGAACCTTTTCTACCAGAATATTACACTTGGTATCAACATAATGCATATCAAGCATATAATCCCCTGAGAGCTTTTCCTCCATATCCGCCATTGTCTCCAGAATGGAATTATTATCGGCGAGGAGTTGCTGAAAACAACCATATCTCTCTTTGAATGACGCGCTATCAGGATGAGATGCTTTGGAAATGTCGGCCTTCTTAAACTTGATCTTTTTGAATATGCTTAATAAACTACGCATTCGACCTTTCAAAACTTGAGAATAAACGCTGCAATTTCATGAAATATATCATGCATTTTCACTACCCCTACCACATTTTCCGACTCTTTAACCGCTATCAGATTTATATTGTGTTTAAGCATGAGATGGGCAACTTTCAGGACATGTTCTTCGACATCTACAATGATGTTTAATGGAGTAATAAAATCCTTTATCGGTTTTTTAAACTTATCAAGCTTATGAGTTGATATAAGCTTTTCCCATTCATCAGAAACTTTTTCAGGAGAAAGTTTTGAAAACCCTGGATGGATATTTCTCAAAATTTTTTTCTGGTCTAAAACACCAATGAGTTTATAAAACTCATCAAAGACCAAAATAGTATCATGGGATGTTTCATAAGAAAAATTCAGCAGAACAATAGCCTCTTCCAAGGTGGCCCAATACGGCATATGGGGGTAATCCATGATGGAAATTACAAAATTTTTCAGTTTTTTAATTTCAGACATCATTAAATCTCGTTTTTTTAGGGTTTGCTCAAAAATAACTTCGTAGATTTGTCACTCAGATTTGACAGGTCATATTGCTCTACTGTATTTCCTGTGTTGTCTAAAACTTAATCTCTTTATCTCCTTCATCGTTGCACTTAAGAATTTGATCTATAGAGACACTGTCCATCGCAAGGGGATAAGTGTCAAAAAGTTTGTTGATCTCAGACGGCCCCATAACAAGTCCCTCTTTCCGGTCACTGCGTTTAAAAAAAGCATATTGGGGATAATAAACATTGGAATAAGGGAAATGCCTTCCTTCAAAATACAAATCAACTGTCAAGCCTGATACACCGAAAATTCCTTTAGTCTCCACGTCCGGAGTCGTATGAATGGCATCCACGAACCGGTTGAATTCTATCCATGTTTGCACATTTGCAATTGTAACCATTGGATGATAGTCCAGGCTGGAAACAATTTTGTGCATCAGAGGATGTAATCGCCTGGTAATGCCATCCGGAAAGGGATCGGATGATACCCAAAGGAATTTGAAATAGTCCGATGTCAGGTCGTCTCCTATTGGTGTGGGATCATCTGTTATATCTTTGTTCCTGGCTTCGAGAGCATGCAGCAGATCCGGATGAATCTCAAAGACAACTGAGCATGGATTTTCTGCCGTCATAAGCCCCTCTGTTTGTGGATTTCCTTTTATTAAAAAAGAATCCAGGCAAAGCCTGACAGAACAGCATTCATCAGAACTCTGAATCTCAAGAAATTGATTCGGAATCTCAATGAAAACCACACCATCTTTCTTGAAAAGTTTGATGTTTGTTTTAGCACATTCGTATTTTTTGAGGTAAGGCTCCATCACCGCAGCCAATTTGCCGCAGCAGGAACTAAAGCCACCTTCTTGTTCGCGATAGATCGTACCCCATGTTTTTGCCTGATGGTCGTACCCTGTATGGCTTCCCATAACATAAACCAGATTTTCAGCATGATGTGAGGCCGGAGCAACAGCATAGGTATCAAATTCAGCTCCCAACTTTCCACCAACAAA
>DAOURZ010000276.1 GCA_030627475.1 Deltaproteobacteria bacterium
AAAGTGTGAAGAATGAAGACCTGACCCCTATGTCTTCTCAACAGACAAACCTCACCCGGAATTGTATGGGGATGGAAAAGCGGCGGAAAGGATAGTGGATATACTGTCTTTCAAATATGGGAAGACCGATATCACACCACTGCGATAGAGACAGGCGAACATTTTTTTAAATGAGAGAAACCCATGGTCATTATGAACTGAGAGAACAAGAGACAGCTTATAATGACCATTTGACCACTGAAAATGTACTTTTAAGCGTCAAAAAACACATATTGTTTGGATTTAAATATTGAATAATCAATATGATAGCTTGGTCCAATCCAAAAAAGGTGTCCAATGAAAAGAATGATTAAAGCAGAAATTTATAATGATGGAGAATATTACTGCGGAAAATGCCTTGATTTTGACGTCTTTACACAAGGCAAAACCCTTGATGAGGTGGTTAATAATCTAAAAGAGGCCATTCAACTTCACTTTGAAGATGATCGAGCTGATCTGGCGGATTTTATCCAGAACCCTTCACTTTTTACTATGGTGGACTTGGGTGAAATCCATGTCTAAAAAGTTGCCTGTAATATCCGGTAAAAAACTTATTTCCTTTTTAACCACGATGGGATATCGAATTGTGCGGCAGCGTGGAAGCCATGTCAGACTTGAGAAATCAACAGAAGCCGGTGTTCATAAGATAACAATTCCGAGCCATAATTCTATTGCAAAAGGCACTTTGAATGATATCCTGACGAAGGTCTCTATTTGGAATCGGGTGTCCAAAGAGAAGCTCATTGAGCTACTATAAGCGACACATAGAAGATGTATTTCGCCCGTCGGCTACCTTGTGGCATGCTCATCCTGGAGCAGAATGCGAAATTCATCCTTACTGATTCCGGCGGCATGCAAAAAGAGGCATATTTTTTCAGAGTTCCGTGCGTGACGCTCAGGGAGGAGACAGAATGGGTGGAGACTGTGGATGCGGGATGGAATGTGGTGGTTGGTGCTGGATCGTAAAAAGATTGTTGATGCAGCAATTTCATTTTTCAGGTTTGCTGATTGAACTTTCCTTTGATTATACTTGCGGAAGATTATTTTGATTCTACACTTCAGCAGGTTTCGCAGTGGACGACTGTCGGTTTCTATTTGCTTGTCGAGATTTGGAGAGGTAAGATAATGCATGATCAGAATTTCAAGAACCTGATTATAGACTATCCGGTGCAGGCGCTGGAATTTTTTGCAGGTGAAGAAGCCGGATTAGATTTATCTGAAGCACGGATAATTCCCGTGCGCCAGGAACAACTGATGGATCGGTTAGGTGACCGTTTTCGTGAGCTAGACACGCCGCTTTTGGTTGAATGGTCCGATGGTCGCAGGGAAGCCATTCTGTTTGTGGTCGAAGAAGAGACCAAAACCAGCAAGTTTTCAATATACCGTTTAGCCCGCTATTGTCTGGATCTAGCGGAATTGATGGGAACGGATCGTGTAATTCCTGTGGTGATTTTTTTAAGGACAGGAACTTCTCGGAGCTATCTGCGATTGGGCAGCGATTCGTGCGCCTATATGGAATTTCGATATCTGATGTGCAAACTCAAAAGCTTGCCATCTGCCAGATATTATAACAGTAACAACATTGTTGCACGGTTGAATTTACCCAACATGGCCTATCCGCCGAAGGATCGTCTTGAGATGTATCAGGCGGCGCAGACGGGACTGGCTCGGCTTGAGACGAGTCTGGAAAAGCAGCGAAAGTATGCGGATTTCATCGACTTTTATGCCGACTTGAGCGAAGAGGAAGTCAAGCGCTATCGCGCTCGCTATCTAAGCGAGAAAGGAGAAATTATGGGACTGGTAAGTGTACTCAAAGAAGAGGGACGACAGGAAGGAATGCAGCAGGAGGCACAAGATATGCTTATTGAGGTACTGACCGAGCGTTTTGGCAAGGTAAATGGTGAACTGTCGGAACAAATCAAGCGTATAGATTCACGTGAAAGATTGAAAAACATGCTCCTGCAGGCACTTCGGGTAAAAAGCTTTGATGAGTTTGGGAAAAAAGTTGTAAGCAATTAAAATCTGTGCGATGTGGGTATGTGCGCCTGATTCTGAATTAAAATTCGCCACGGAACGTCGTTGAGTTTTAATATTTCGAATGTGGTATTAGTAGATTGAAGATCTCTCGCAGGGCTCACAGAGGCCGCAGAGGGGAACAATCTTTTTTTTAAAATAATAGTTTTTTCTCTGTGTTCTCTGCGGACTCTGTGAGAGAAAAATAAAAGAAAAAAATAAATGTCAACTTTTGCAGTAAATGTTTTTAAGCTCGTAACCGGAAGCGTGTTTGCCCAAGGCATCGGTGTGCTTGATGCGCTAATCAAGATGTGACACAGAGATGATCCAAGTTGGCGGGTGCTGATCCCCAAAGCGTCACGGATTGCCCGTATCCAACCTTTTCTTGGGGGGTTAACGGACTTTATCGCAGAAAAACGTTTTAAGGTTGTATTCAACTGTTCCAGTATTAGTTTTTTATTATCTATGCCCATATCGTTCACATATATATAATCATATTAATTAATATTGACCATATATATGTGAACGATTTTAAAATGTCAACATTTTGAATATCGGCAAACAATCAAACAATAAGGAATATCTCTGTCCTCGGGCTCCAGCCCTTTTTCGCAATGGCCGCCGGTGTCGCAATAGTACCATTCTCATGAAAAGCCCGTGTACCTCAAAGGAATAAAATGGATGGTAAAAATTTATTGTCTCACGCAAAAGCGCAAAGCCGCAAAGATTTTAAAACTATAACCCGTTGACAACTCTTGATATACCATCACG
>DAOURZ010000249.1 GCA_030627475.1 Deltaproteobacteria bacterium
GATGTGCCCCATGAATGGCACACTATCTTGGCGTGGCTGAGGAACAGGGCTCTGCCCTGGCTGTCCGGCTTTATATATAAATATCTGTTGCCAAGCAGCCTGTATCCGTGGACAGTATAAAATATTACATTATTTTTCAGCCCCGGATCAACAATGATATATTCCGAAACCCCGGCTTTCCTGTAAATTTCAGGCTTATTTTCAATATCTGTTCTACGATATCTTGGTGAAACAACTTCAAGAACAAAAAAAGGTTTAACACCTTCTTTCAAAACATTGAATAAACCTCTTGGTTTTTCCGGCCCATCAACATTTGCAATGATACTGATGTCAGGTGCTGGATTTTGCAGCCCTTCTATTCCCCAGTCTATTTTGAAATCAGAATAAACCGTTATATTTTCACGTTTTTTCAGGTGTCTCTTGAAAATATTTACCAATTTTTCTATATCAATAGTGTGAAGATTTCCCTGCATATAAACATCTCCTTCCTCAGGATCAAGAATATCCTCATATGTCAGAGGCCGGTAACTAAAAGAACTCTCTCCGCTTTCATCATACTCAATGATTGTTCTGTATCCATAATAATACTCATCCAGGACATCATCAACATCATCGGGTACATAGTCAGGTTCTATACGGATTGCTGTTTCCATATGTTTTACCTCCTTTTAAACAAGGATTGTGGGTAAGCAAGGATTTCCTATTCTCATGCGAAGCATGAGAACGAGGTGTAAATCCTTGCTTATCAAAAATCCTTGTAGTTTTTAATTAAAATTCAACCTCTTGTAGATTACTTTATCAGGTCTCTTTGTCAAAGACCAATTTAAGCAAATATATAAAATAGTCCCTTTAACCCTACAACGACACTTGCCATCTCGTTACGAGGCTCTGCCTCGTAATGCATTCTGTGAGGCTCTGCCTCATGTGGAGGCAGAGCCTCCGGGCATGCATTCCCAGGCAGAGCCTGGGAACGAGCTTTTAATAAGTTTTTTACATTTAAATCAGCATATTAAAGATTAAATGTCGTTGTAGGGTTAAAGTACACTTGAATAAATAATATTGTGCTAATGCCTTGAAAAAAATAACTTAAAACGTAATTGCCCTTTTTTGGAATAATAGCACCAAAAAGGAACATTCTACTAATTTTTCTGATTATGGCAGGATACAGTTCAGATTTATATGATAGTCTATGGATAAATCCATAGATTATTCATGGTTTGTAGTGATTGTCAAACCATGCGCGTTTATAACAGTGCTGAAGCATGTTGTTTTGACAAACAGATAGAAGTAGGCAATATTCACAAATTTTGCACATAATCCCAAATACATCTGTCAAATAGTTGTTCAATATTTTTTACTGCATGCTTTTCTCCATAATCCTATCGGAAAAAGTAAAGTATAGAAACACTTCTCCTCATAAATGCTAAATTCCCATTCTTTTTCTTTAAAAAAACTACGCCAGGCGAAGTTGAAAGTTTCTATTGAGTCGTTTTCTCACCATGTCCTTCTCCAGCCACGGGCTGGCTATGGTCTCACGGATAAACTTAATGAAGCCGCGACGGCCAAGCGCCTTTACCTTTTGTATAAGACATTCTGAATATTGAGCCAAAATACCAAATAAATGTCCTATTCGCATAAGATAATGATAACCTTTCATCGCATTCCAATTATAAGAAAAACAGTGTTCGTACTGATAACCATGTCGTTTCTCTATTAGAAGACCTGTTTCAATACACCAACGTTTGCGTGCTGCCAGATTGCAGCGTTCGTGTATGTTGCAGCTGCTCAGAGGCTTACTGGAAATCCAGGCATGCCGGGAGCTTATAATTTCAATTTCCCCTGAAGTATTCACTGCTTTCCATGTTTCTTCACAGACGACAACGTGAAGAATGATTTTTTTCTTATCATTCTCATAGTAATATTCAATTTCGTTGACCCACTGAAAGCACTGTTTTCTGGTGTCCCAGGTCATTTTCACCTTGTTATTTTTCTCAAGCTCTTTGAGTGCTTCATATTCTTTCCACACATTTGGCAGAGAATTATCTTTGAGAACGATCATAAACTGCCATCTATTCTTAAGGCAATGCTCCATAACAGGGCCATTGGAGTAAAGACCGTCGAGCAGAACCATGACAGGCAGGCGAGGGAATTCCTGCTTCAAACGTTGAGCTATTCTGTGAAACGCTTTTTGCTCACAGTCCTGTTTATTATTTTCAGTATCGCCCTCGGCATAGTTTAGAAATTCGCTCATCAGAGGTATGGTCATTCCGTTATGAAAGGCCAGGTTGGCTTCAACCACATATACATAATATTGCTTTTCTTCGCCTTCACCTTTCTTCACCTTCCGCTCAAGGCATTCTTCACTCCAAATCTCATTTCGCACAAATTTCTGAGTTCCGTCAATCGCAATTGGATAACAATTATCAATCAGATATCGGCGAAACTTTTTATTTCTAATAAACTTTCGGATCAGTTCAATATGAGCGGATTCAATTTCACCGACTTCAATCCCGGACAGCAGGCGCATCAGTGTGTCATTATGAGGTAAATCTTCAATTTCTGGGAAATATATTTGAAGATTTTTGATAAACATAGGGCGAGTCATTTCGCGGTTAGCCTCTCTTCTGGAAGCCATTTGAAATACGAAACTTAAGATTCCATAAATCATAAGAATCGTAAGCTTATGCTTGATTTTCTTAGGATTCCTTGGGTCGTCAATTTTGGACAACCGTTTCAATAAAGTCGGCAAAAGCGCCGTCATAATCCTAAGCTGTTCTGTTACCGCTTCTTCGCGTTCAGCTTGTTCCTCCTCTACATTTATATAAGGACATTTGCGGTTCGGCATAGATTCACGTCCATTGATTATTATTCCTTCGGCTTCAAGACTTTTGCGAAGCTCCTTCTCAGCTTGCTTTTTCTCTTTTCTTTGTTTCTTGAGTTCTTTTTTGGTAGGTCGATGAGACGTAGAATTTTTTTTCATGGCACAAATCTCCTTTTAATAATTTAAGCAATATTGATGCCAATAATATTAAATAAATTATTTTTTGTCAACCTTTAAAAATAGTGCGACAAAAAATATTACCACACTCGGTAAACGACCACAGCCCTAAGCAATAAAATAACATGCTTCAGCACTGGGGTGAAGGTGAAAATTTTAATGGGCTTGCCATTATTATAGCAATGATAGGCCATTATGCCATTTTCATTGCAATATTCGGTTTTACACGAAGACATGTTTTTGCTGAAAACCTCCCATATACTGACGATCTTTGA